>JAPKEI010000125.1 GCA_028872685.1 Verrucomicrobiota bacterium
GAGAAACAGGATGCGTAGAGTCATTTAAAAATTCCCGTGGTCAACTTTCCGTTTTTATCGATGCTGCCGCGGTTCATGGCGGGGGTGTTGAATTCCATTACGATGTTGCCCTTGGCATCGAGGCCGATGATGCCACCGCTGCCTTTGGCTTTTTTTAGTTTTATCTGAACGATGTCGCGGGCGGCTTCGGCGAGGGTGGAATTTTTATATTCCATATGCGCGGATATGTCGTGGGCGACGGCGTAGCGGATGAAATATTCTCCGTGGCCGGTGCAGGAGATGCCGCAGGTTTTGTTGTTGGCATAAGTGCCGGCGCCGATGATGGGCGAGTCGCCGATGCGGCCAAACTGTTTGCCGGTGAGGCCACCGGTGGAGGTGCCAGCAGCGATGTTCCCCTTGGCATCGAGTGCCACGCAGCCGACGGTGCCGAAGTAGTCGGCATGTTTCCCATCGAGAAAGGTGTTTTTGCCTTCCGCTTTCTTCTTTTTCCATTCCTGCAATTGGCGCCAGCGGTGGTCGGTATGAAAATAGTTAGGTTTCACCAGCTCCAGCCTCATGTTTTTGGCGAAGGCTTCCGCGCCTTGGTTGGTGAGTAGAACGTGCGGGGTGTGATCCATCACGGCTCGCGCGGCGAGGATGGGGTTTTTCAGGGTGGTTACGCCACCCACTGCGCCGGCCTCAAGGGTGCGACCGTCCATTAGTGAGGCGTCGAGTTCGTTGCGGCCTTCGCTGGTGAAGACGGCACCTTTGCCGGCATTAAAGAGGGGCGAATCTTCCATCACAATAATGGCTGCCTGCACAGCATCGAGTGAGCTGCCACCTTTTTTGAGGATGGCGTGACCGGCGCGCAGGGAAGCCTCAAGCGTGGTGTGATATTCTTTTTGGCGTGCGGGCGTGAGCTTCGCCTTGTCCATGCGGCCAGCGCCGCCGTGGATGACGATGGCGACGGGGGATGCGGATTCAGTGGTCATAGCGAGCGCCAAGAGCGCGAGGGTGAGTAGTTTGTACATGGTTTATCAACAATTGAATGGTTGTTTGGGTGTCGGGCTATTCGTCCAGATTAGAGTTGATAAACTCAAAGCTGCCATCGTTTTCGGATGCGATTGGAGCGAGTGACTTGTCCATATCCTCGAGCTTACGCCCGAAGCCGACGGTGTTCACGCGCACTTTTTTGTCTTTGTTGAGGTCGGTAATCAAGCGGCGGACGGGGAGATCATTGCCCACTTTGAAAATGCCATCAGTCATCAGCCAAATGGTGTCGGGCTGTTTCTCGCCAAAGGCTTCGCGCAATGCTCCGCGCGGGTCGGTGCCGCCGGCGGCCGGGATGGCATTCACCCAAGGCTTGATACGTGCAATGTTGTCTTGGGTGGCCGACAGTGGCTCGCCATCCATCGGTAAACTGGCGCCGTGATAGAAATAGATGAAGAACTCTTTTTTCGGGCCGAGTTTCTCGAGCGTTCGATAGAGCGCGTGCTTGGCAAGTTGCAGACGTTTGTCGATGCGCATGCTGCCTGAGCAATCGAGAATGAATACGTAACGAGTGCCCTTACCATTCTCAGCAATTTTGGGAAACAGGTTTGGAATTTTCACACCGACCACGGGTTGCGGTGTGGCGGAGCAGCCCAGAACGCCGGTGGCTGCACGACCCACAGTCACACCTCCGGCGGATTCACGATGGGCCAGCACAATTTTCCCGGCCGCGCCAATATCTGCATCATCTGATTGCCGTGCCGATCCGTCGGCGGCCATGAGCTGGCCCTGGCCTTTGTTGAGGCCGCTCATTGCCTCGGGCAGCACACGTTTCTCATCCGCGCCGCTCCAGCGCGCGGTGCCAAGGTCGCAGGTGGAAAGATTGCGTGTGGCGCCCAGCACGGTGGTGGGCCGGCCGATGTCTGCCCCGTGGATGAGCACGTAGCTGATTGCCTTGTGTGGCAGGATGCGGCCCTCGATGGGATCGTAACGGGCCCAGTCTGCACGCGCAGCCTCGTTGGCCGCTTCGCGTTCGGCATCGCAAGGCGACCACAAAATCTCCGCTGAGCCAAGCCCTGTTCGCAACGTGGGCAACGAGTAGATAGCGGCCGGGTGACCGGTAAAGTCATCACTTTGCGGCCCAAAAAAATCCCGTTGGGTTAAAGGTGTGAGCTGCCATGGCAGGCGGCCTCCGTTTTCGTTGGAAAAGGCAATCAGGGCGGTGGCTACTTGCCCAAGTTGGCTCACGCACTTGACGCGGCGGGCCTTAGCCTTGGCGCGCCCGAGTACCGGGAGCAGCAACGCCGCCAGCACCCCGAGGATTGCAATTACCACCAACAGCTCAATCAGCGTAAAGCCGCGTCGGTTGTTGGATGGATTGCGTTGTGTGAGTGGCATGAGCGGGTATTGAAACGCCTTCACGTGCCATGGCCAAGTGCAAAGTACGGTCGTTGACATTCGCGTTCGGCTTGGGGAAAGTGCTGCTTGCCTGAAACCGATTTGAAAATAAGACCCGCCTCAGAGGGGGACTCTGCGTTGTTGCTGGAATTTATTCGTGCCCTTGCCGAGTTCGAAAAAATGGCGGATCAAGTGGAAGCCACCGAAGCGACAGTGCGCGAAACGCTTTTCGGTGAAAACCGCCGGGCCGCTGTAGAGGGGATTATCGGCGAATGGCGCGGCGAGCCGGCGGCATTTGCTATTTATTTTCACAACTTCTCCACCTTCACCGGCCGAGCCGGATTGTATCTTGAGGATCTGTTTGTGAAGCCCGAATACCGCCGCCATGGCATCGGTCGGCAAATGCTGGCGCACCTTGCGAACATAGCCGTAGAACGTAATTGCCCGCGCTTTGAATGGGTGGCACTGGATTGGAACCAATCGGCGGCAGATTTTTATGAAACTCTCGGAGCGGAACAATTGAATGGTTGGCAATCATTTCGCATAAGTGGAGAGCCGTTGAAAAAACTGGCCCAGACCGCGTAATTCGCCACGACTACTTATTGACAATTAGTCGCCATACTGTTAATAACCTCCGCCGCGGATGTCCCCCATCCGCTTCTGGTCGCCAGCGGGATACCCCACACACCTCCCCGTTGGCGGCCTCTTTCTTTCAGAACAGGAACAGTGTGCGCATAACATTAAAAAACCGGCATTGACAAACATCGCCCAAAAAGGTACGTTTACGTACTATATGGTGATCGCGCGATAGTACGTGTGCGTGGCAAATCTGAATGGAAATTGAATAATGCGGCACATGAAATATGTTTGGGTTATGGTGATAGGATTGGGGCTTTCGATCGGTTGTACAGTGCTGGATGGATGGGTGAGCAATCCATATGAGAAAAATTATTTCCCGCTGATTACTTCCACCGACTCGCCTGTGCCGGTCGTGGATCCAGAGATTCAACAAACTCTGATGCGTCGCCATGCGGAGCGGGTGACTTTGCATACCGGCGGCGGTTGGGGAATTCTGGGTGAATCGGAATTCAATACAGCTCATTCCCCCGGCAATCGGCAACTTAAAAATCAGGCGCGTGCGGTGGGGGCGGAGCTGGTGGTGCACTCTCGGGAATTCACCCGGCGCGAACAGGAATGGGTGCAACGTCGCGAGTACGAACCGGGCGAGCGCTTCACGGTCAATGGTACCACCATCGTGCGCCCTGGCAAGTGGGTGGATCGCCATGAACCGGTGACCCGCCAATACCACAATTACCGCGCCACTTTTCTGCGTCGATGCGGGGAATAAATCCTCAATATTTTTAAGGACAAATCGCGCGCGAATGGCTACACTTTTTGCCATGCGGTTCGCATATATTTTTGGCCTTTCAGGATTCCTATCCGCAACTCTGTTTTCGCAAGATCCTCCTGTTCCTGCCGATGCGCCCACGCGCGGCGCGGCGTTGCCGGACAAGCTCAAGGCGGCGGCTCCGAAACTGGCCGCGCGCTATGCCGCCGAGTCAACCAAGGCTGAGGCCGGTGATGTACTGGCGCAACACGAAGTGAGCGAACTACTGGAATGGGGACAGGGCGTGCCGGTGAATTTGCCTAGAGCGTTTGAATGGGCCAAAAAATCCGCCGCTGCCGGTCATGCACTGGGCCGGTTCCGGGTGGGGTTGATGTATCGCTTTGGCACCGGGGTGGAGCCGGATGAAAATAAGAGCAATGAATTCTTGAAACAAGCCGCCCCCGGCCTGCCTGCGCTGATCAAGTCAGGCAATGCCACGGCAGCACGCGCGTTGGGGTTGCTGCATTATCGCGGCTGGGGCGGGCTGGAGATGGATAAGCCAGCGGCGCTGAAAATTTTTGAACAGGCGGCCAAGGCGGGTGATCCCTTTTCTATGTCGGAAATGGCCGATCAATACTGGGACGGCCTCGGCGCGCGGCGAGATCGCGATCGGGCACGCAAGTTGTACCGCGAGATGTTGCCCATGTTGATGACGCTGGGCGAGCAGGGAAACGTGCGGGCGATGTTTGTGGCGGGCAACATCTGGGCCAGTCATCGCCATGGGCGGCGTGATTACGAAGAGGCCATCCGCTGGCAGCGACCCGTCGCCGAGCAAGGATTTGCTCAGGCGCAATTCATGCTCGGTGCGCGCTACAGCAAAGGGCAGGGAGTGGCACTCAATGATGTGCTGGCCATGGAGTGGTATCGCAAGGCGGCGGCACAGGGAAATTCCGGTGCGATCAATAATATTGGCTGGATGCTGGGCTACGGTCGTGCTGGCGAAGGGGCGGCTAATCCCGACAAGGCGATCGATCATTACCGGCGAGCGGCCGAACGCGGCAATGCAGTTTCTCAAAATAATGTGGGCCTGCGCCTGAAAAATGAAGGCGACACCGAAGAGGAAAAGGCGGCTATTCTTAAGGAACGTTTCCAATGGCATCGGCGAGCTGCGGAAAATGATAATTCCCGCGGGCAATTCGAGTTGGCCGGGATGTACGATGCAGGCGAAGGCATCGAACCCAATCTGGAACTGGCGGTGAAGTGGTACCAACGTGCTGCGGAAAACGACAACGCGGAAGCGCAACTGGCGTTATCCAAGATCTATCAGGGAGGCCGCGGCGTGCCTCAGGATCACGGGGTAGCGCTTCACTGGCTCGCCCGCCTCACGGAATTTAACCGGGACGAGGATAACCAATCGTTTGCTAGAGATCGTGAGGCAGCCAAGAGCGCATTGGATATCCATGGGCAGCTTTCCGCTCGGCTGAACGATGGCTGGCCCGTACGCATTGGAAAGCCGAAAGGGATCGGAGCGCCACCCGAAGATGCCCCGGCCGCTGAACTGTTTCAACACGCCGCCCGCCTCATCTTTGGATTTGGCATCGAAGAAAACGAACCGGAGGCTCTGCGCTGGGTACAGCGCGCGGCGGATCGCGGCTTGGCCAACGCGCAATACGTGCTCGCCATCCGCTACGAACAGGGACGGGGCATGCCGCTTGATGACAAAAAATCTTTTGAATTCTACAAAAAAGCCGCCGATCAGGGCCACGCCGCTGCGGCCAATCAACTGGGAGTGAAGCTGCTTCTTGGCGAAAGCGCCACACGTGATGCGGTTATGGCCCGCAAGTATTTCACCCGCGCCGCAGAGGGCGGCCATGCTGACGGTATGTTTAACCTTGCTGTGCAACTGGCCACCGGCAAAGGCGGGCCGGTGGATGAGGCGTCGGCGGTGAAGTGGTATCAGCGCGCCGCACAGCTCGGCCAGCCCCAGGCGCTCAATGAAATGGGTGTGCGCCTGTTGACCGGACAGAGCGTGCAAAAGAATACGGAAACTGCTGCGCGTAGTTTTCGTCTGGCTGCCTGGCAGGGCCATACGGATGCCCAGTTTAATTTCGCCGGTCTGTGCCGCGCGGGCCAAGGGGTGGATGCAGATGAGGTGGCGGCCTTTGTGTGGTTGTGTCAGGCCGCCTTGAGTGGCCATGAGGTTGCCGCCGGGCAGTTGTCGGCATTGTCTCCCCAACTCACAGCTGCACAACGACAAGCCGCCATCGGTAAAGCCAACACCTGGCTGCCTCAACTCCATGTACAACGTGGGGATAACCAGTAATCAAAAAGGAGAAATAACATGAATCGAACCATCCAGTTGATGGTGCTGACAGTTGCCCTGTGCGCAGGATGCGAGTCCACACCGAAGTCACCATTAAACGAGTTGGAAATGCGCGGCGGGTTGGTATATTTGAAAGGTGACACTTTGCCTTATACCGGCGAGAACACGATGACCAATCCGAGTACGGGCCGAAAATTTGTGTTTAGCTACAAAAACGGCCGCAAGCACGGACGGTTTGAGGAATGGTATAACGGTACCCAGCGTCGCGCCGTGGCGGAATGGCAGGATGGGAAAATTATCTCCGGCACCTCATGGAAGCCCGACGGGACCGAAGGCAGCCGCGTGTTGAACGGCACCGGCGCCCTTATTCTATTTCGCTCCGACGGCACCCGAGAGAGTGAAAAAACCTATCGCAATGGGGTGCAAGTACCTGGCGCATCCGGTGGAAACAGAGCTCCACCGCCCACCGGACCGCCGGTGAAACATGCTTCGGGTATGTACATGGATACCGTCACCGGCCAGCCCTTTCACGGTATCTACGATTATTACACCGATGGAATCAGGTTCAATGGCCGCATGAACCACGGCCACCGCGACGGGCTCATACGGTCGTGGTACACCGCCGGTGCGCCGCTGATGGAGGCGGATTATTCAGAGGGGAAAATTAACGGGCGTTTTGTGGAATGGTACCCCAACGGAGAACGGATGGTAGACGCCATCTTCCAGCGAGGCAGATTGGTGCGCGCCACTTCGTGGAAACTTGGAGGCAAGGTGGCCTCGGAATTGCCGAAGGGCACGGGCACGCTGGTTTTGTTTTATCCTCAAGGCGGAAAGCGCCGTGAATCAGTTTATGAACAGGGCGTGAAAATTGTGCGCAAGGTTGAATGATCCGGCACTAATAAAAAACCCCGCCCGAAATCGGGCGGGGCTTAAAACCATTAGATGTGTGCGTTGGGTTTTGTGTGATTAGTAGAGCAAGCTCTTCCAGTTTTTGCCGGCCGCCTTGCTTAGGCGGGACAACTCCTTGGTGCGGTGCTTGAAATGGAGGTTCATTTCGCGTTGCGCCAGAGTCCAGTTGATCCGCTTCAGGTTGCGCCGAAACGCATCTTTCTTATTCTCGCGGAAGAACTTAGGTCCGCCGGAGTAGCCCACCTTGTGGAAACGGTGGATGGTCAATTTCTCAAGCATGGTGTACTGCTGGCGTGGGCGCCCGCGAGTGTTGGTCGGAAACGTGACGTACGGAGTACCGTGGCCAAATTCCAACCAATCAGAGAAAGCCTCCACGAGTTCAGCCTGACTGCAATTCCAGTTCACCTGGAATACATGAAGCGTGTTGCTTCCGCTCGCCGCCAGGGCGTCGCCGCCTCTGGTTTTGTGCGAGGTGCCGCTGCTGGACACCACAGGGGCGTTCGGCAGTATGGTGTGGGTTTTTTCTTTGCTCAGGGAAGCCAGCCATTTTTTGTTGGCTGGATCCTTGGCAAACGGGCCTTTACCGCTGCCCAAATCACGATCCATTTCCCAAAGGTAAATGCGGCTGATTGCTGAGCTTGGTAGTTTTTTATAGCATGAGAAATCCCAGTCATCGCGCGTCAGGGAACTCATGGTCCATTTTTTATTATTCATTTCGTTGGGTTTTGTTTGGTTGTGTCTTCTATGGTTTTACAAAATTTTATATCTAACTGTTTTAGTTAGCAAGCCGCGGAACCTATTGGATTGAGGCGATATGTCAAGTGACATTTCGAGGCGGGATCATACATAGTGAGCATTATAAAGTTACAGATGTT
>JAPKEI010000126.1 GCA_028872685.1 Verrucomicrobiota bacterium
CCAATGCGGCCCAACTGGAACTCAAAAAAGGCGACCACGTCGTGCTGCTTGGCAATACGCTGGCGGAGCGAATGCAGCACCACGGCTGGCTGGAAAGCTATGTGCAGTCCGCGTTGCCCAAGCACGAACTGGTGTTTAGAAACCACGGCTTTTCAGGCGATAAGGTGAACAGTCGTCCACGGAACAGGGGGTTCATTAACCCACACGAATATCTGAAGATCTCCAAGGCCGATGTGATCATCGCCTTCTGGGGATATAATGAGTCATACGACAAAAACCCGGCCAGCTTCGCGCAGGAATTAATGAAGTGGATCGACGACACCAAGAAGCAAAACTACAGCGGCAAGGGAGCGCCGCGCATTGTGCTTTGTTCGCCGATTGCCCACGAGGATCTGAACAATCCCAATCTGCCCAATGGCAAGGCGAACAACGCTCGCCTCATGCAATATGCTGGAGCAACCGAAGCAGCCGCAGCCGTACGCAAAATTCCTTATGTTGATCTGTTCCACGCTTCCAAGATGCTCTACGCAAAAAACAAGGAGCCTCTCACTATCAATGGCATTCACCCCAATAGCCTCGGCAACAAGCTGATAGCACAACATCTGGCGAGCAAGCTGATGGGCTTGAAGGTTTCCTCAGACACCAAACAGTTGGAAAGCATTCGCACTGCCGTACTGGATAAGAACTGGCACTGGCACAATCGTTACCGGGCCACTGACGGCAACGATGTGTGGGGTGGCCGTTCCGGACTGAAGTTTGTAGACGGACAGACCAATCGCGACGTGCTAATGCACGAGCTGGATATGATCGATGTGATGGTGGCCAACCGCGATAAGAAGGTATGGGCTCATGCCAATGGCAATACCTCCTACAAAGTCGACGATTCCAATGTACCACCCCCCGTGAAGGTGAAATCCAACGTGGGTGGCAAATCTCGCAGCAGCAACGCCCAAAAAGAAGGAGGTAAAACCTACATGACGCCAAATGAAACTGCCTCTCAGCTACAGCTGGCCAAAGGCCTCAAGGTCAACGTTTTCGCTTCAGAGGAAATGTTTCCAGAAATGGCCAACCCGGTACAAATGGCAGTAGACGCAAAAGGGCGCCTCTGGGCAGCAACATGGCCTACCTATCCCAAATGGGAACCACTAAAGAAAATGGATGACCGGCTCCTGATCCTCCCCGATGAAAACCGTGACGGTGTAGCCGATAAGGCCATCACTTTTGCCAAGGTGCACAACCCCACCGGTTTTGAATTCTGGAATGGGGGTGTCATTGTCGCCAGCGTACCAGATATCCTGTTTCTGAAAGATACCGACGGAGACGATGTCGCTGATGTGCGCATCCGCCTCTTCCACGGTCTGGATTCTGCTGACACACACCACAGTGCCAACGCCTTTGTTTACGGCCCGGGCGGCAACTTCTACTACCAGCGTGGTGTATTCCACGTGAGCAATGTGGAGACTCCCTGGACAAAAAACCAACAGCACGGCAATAGTGCCATGTACCGGTTTAACCCGCGTACCTTTGAATACGGAATTCATGCAAATAACTCACCTAACCCGCACGGCGTAAGCTTCAACTACTGGGGCTACCACTTCGCGACCGACGGCACCGGCGGGCGTGTCTATCAAGTGCGACCTGATGGTAGAGGCGGTTTCCGTATGCAGACACTGCTCAACAAAACCGTGCGGCCGGTAGCCGCCAGCGGAATCATCTCCAGCCCGCATTTTCCGGATCAATATCAGGGCAACTTTATCGTCCTAAATACCATCGGTTACCTTGGCATAAAGAACTACCATCTGGTCCACTCCGCTCAGGGCAAGGACACCGATCAAGATGGCTTCAGCGACGACTACGAAGTAGCCAAGAAAACCAAGCCGGACGATGCCAACTCCAAGCCCAAGGGCGCCGTGGGAGACGTCTGGGGCGTGCGTGGAGGCTTGAAAGATGTACAGAATACAGAAAACTTTCTGCAATCACCCAAGGACCGTAACTTCCGCCCAACGGATTTTGAGATTGGTGGCGATGGGGCGCTTTATGTGTCCGATTGGCAAAACATCATCATCGGCCACATGCAGCACAATGTGCGTGATCCAAGTCGCGACCACGAATTTGGTCGTGTTTACCGTGTCACTCACGAAGGCCGGCCACTTATGAAACGCGTTAAGGTGGATGGTCAACCCATCGCCAAGCTGCTCGATCTCCTGAAGGAGCGCACCAATCTTACGCGACATCGCGCACGCATCGAGCTGAGTGAACGGGAAACGTCCCAGGTAATGAGCGAACTCGCCAAATGGGTAAAACAATGGAATCCCAAGAAGGCTGAAGATGCCCACCATCTGCTTGAAGCTCTCTGGCTGCACCAGCAACACAACGTGAAGAACCAGAAACTACTTGATCAAATGTTGAATTCACCGATGGGCGATGCCCGTGTGGCCGCTGCGACGGTCAAGCAGTTCTGGGCCACCTCCGCCTCGATCGCGAGCCAGTCAGCAGAAAAGAAACCCATCGAGAAACAAAAATCTGGCATTCTTTCTGACACTAAGGATCTCACTACGATCCGGATTGCGACCATTGTCGAGAAGATGAAGTACGATACTCCGGAACTCACCGTGAAAGCCGGCAAGAAGATCAAGCTTACCTTCGCGAACCCGGACTTCATGCCGCACAACATCGTGCTGGTTAACCCCGGCAAACTCGAGGCAATCGCCACTGCGGCCATTGCTCTGGGCGCTGAAGGATTCAATGTCGGATTTGTTCCTAAGAGCAGTGACGTGATCTGGGCCAGCAAGCTGATCGATCACGGCAAGGAACAGGTGATCGAATTCACCGCACCCACGACACCTGGAGACTACCCCTACGTATGCACCTTCCCAGGGCATCACCTGCTGATGAGGGGCGTACTGCACGTGAAATAACCTGTTAGACTAAAACATTCAACTCACCCCGCTGACCCGGAAACGGCCAGCGGGGTGAATCTTTTCTTGATTCAATCGTTCACGTGCTCACAATCCGTCCACGCCTTATGAAAAAAACTCAACTCTCCCGTCGTCGTTTCCTGCAGACCACCGCGCTAACTGCAGTGGTTGCTCCCACCATTGTTCCCAGTTCCGTATTGGGCCGAGCAGAGGTCGCGCCGAGTAACCGCATCACCGTTGGCCTCACCGGCTCCGGCAGTCGCGGAACCGGGGTGATGGGTTCCTTTCTCCGTGAGGCTGATGTGCAGGTCATCGCCACGTGCGATCCGTACGAAACGCATGGCGGCGGGCGAAACAAAAAGCTTGGCCGTAAGCCTGCCTCCGAGTCGGTCGGCAAAAAATACGGCACCAAGCCGTGTGATACTTACGACGATTTTCGAAAGCTCTGCGCCCGCAAGGATCTTGATGCGGTTATCGTGGCCACACCTGACCATTGGCACGCGCTGCAAACCCTTGAGGCGCTCCAAAACGGCAAGGACGTATACTGTGAAAAACCAATCACCCATTTCTTTGCCGAGGGTCAGGCCGTTTACCGGGAGGCAGCCAAGCAGAAGGCGATTTTCCAGACCGGATCACAACAGCGCTCTGACCGCCGTTTTCGCCACGCTGTGGAGGTTGTCTTAAACGGAGTAATTGGCAAGGTGAAGGAGGTTCAGGTTGGACTGCCCAAGGGTCATGACAGTGACAGAGGCGACTCAACCGAGCATGACTATTCCAAGCACCCCGATTACCAAATGTGGACCGGGCCCGCGCCACTGCTTCCCTACGTGGCAGCAAGGCATCATTGGAACTGGCGCTGGCATCTCTCCTATGGCGGCGGACAACTCATGGACTGGATCGGCCATCACAATGACATTTGCCACTGGGCTTTAGGTGAAGACAAGGGCGGTCCCACGCGCGTGGAGGCCAAAAACTTTACCAAGAGTAAGTCCAAGAGCTACGACGCACCACCGCATTACGAGGTGCACTGCGAATACGCCGGTGGCATCAAGACGAGTATCGGCTCGCACAACCGTATGGGGGTGAAAGTCATTGGCGAGGACGGCTGGGTCTACGTCACGCGCGGCAGGATGGAGGCTTCCAATCCCGCGTGGACGAAGCTCGACTTTAATGCCGGCAAGCAAAAGGCTTACGCGTCACCCGGCCACACACGCAACTTCCTAGATGGTGTGAAGAGCCGCAAGGAGGCCATCTGCCCCGCCGAAACCGCACACCGTTCCATTACTCCCGGACACCTCGGCTATGTTTCCAATGCCTTGGGTCGGGCACTGAAATGGGACCCCAAGAAGGAGCAAATCATCGGCGATAAGGAGGCCAGCTCGTTGATCAACAAATTGGACTATCGCAAGCCGTGGTCTATCTAATATGAGCCTTGAGGCCCAAACCCTCTCGCTCCCCGATCAGCAAGTATACAAGGGCCAACCCTTCCCGTTGGCTTTTGAGTTAAAGATCAAATCACTCGAGGCCGCCTGCCAATGGATTACTGAAAACGCTGACCAGCTCGATCAGCAGGCTGCCAGTCATGGAGCAGTACTCTTGCGTGGGTTGCCCCTTGCTTCACCAGAGGATTTCGATGCGGCGGTAAGTGCGTTTAAATTCCCAACTTTCTCCTACGAGAACTCCCTTTCCAACGCCTACCGTATCAATTATACGCCACGTGTTTTCTCTGCCAATGAAGCGCCACCGGAGGTCACAATTTTCCTTCACCACGAAATGGCACAAACTCCAATCTACCCCAGTAAACTTTTTTTCTTCTGCCAAACCGCTCCCGCTGAAGGTGGTGAAACGCCCATCTGCCGATCCGACATCCTGTGGGAACGGCTCACCGAGCAGTTGCCTGACTTTGCTTCTTCCTGCCGCGATAAGGGGTTGAAATATTCACTGACCATGGCCGGTGAATCCGATGAATCCTCAGGCATGGGCCGCAGTTGGCAAAACACCTTCAGTGCTGAGTCCCGCGAGGCTGCTGAAGCCCGCATGAACGAGCTGGGCTATTCATGGCAATGGCAACCCAACGGCGACCTGCGGTCTACTACACCTGTGCTTCCAGCCGTGCGCGATCTGGGGGATGGCCGGTCCAGTTTCTTCAATCAACTCATCGCCGCTTTTAGTGGTTGGAAAGACACACGCAATGATCCCAGTAAAGCTATCACTTTTGGCGATGGCACCCCGCTCAATCCTGATGATGTAGCCAAGGCCAGTGAACTAGCCGATGAAGTTACCTTTGATATCCCGTGGCAGGATGGCGATCTGGCTCTGGTGGATAATTATACTGCCATGCACGGCCGCCGCACGTTCTCCGGCACCCGTAAGGTCCTGGCTTCACTTGTGGCCGCGTGAGGTCTCTTTTCAGTTGAGCAAATTGGCTCGCTGTCGTGTAATCGACGGCGATGCGGTGTTTCCTGAAAACCATTCTACTGGGGCTAGGCCTTTCGGCGACTTTCGTCTTGGGCGCACCCACGCCTACTCAACTGGAATTTTTTGAAAAGAACATCCGGCCCGTCCTCGCGGAGCATTGTTATGAATGCCACAACAGTGGCGGCAAGGCGAAGGGTGACTTGGCGCTGGATTGGCGTGGTGGCTGGATGGCCGGCGGCGACAACGGGCCGTTGTTTACATCCGGCAAGCCGGAAGGGAGTTTGTTGCTGCGCGTGCTGAGGCATCAGGTAAAGGATCTGAAAATGCCGAAAGACGGGCCAAAGTTTTCGCCGGCAGTTGTCAAAAATTTCGAGCGTTGGATTGCGATGGGCGCGCCGGACCCGCGACTGAAGCCGCCCACGAAAGAACAAATCGCCAAGGCCACCTCGTGGGAAACCATTCGAGAACAGCGCAAAAAATGGTGGAGCTTCCAGCCCATCCACGACGCAAAACCGCCGAAGGTGAAAGGCAATTGGACAGCGACGGACATTGACAAATTTATCCAAGCCAAATGGTCGCAACAAAATCTCAAGCCCGCGCCCGATGCAAAGCCGGAAGTTTTAATCCGCCGCCTCTCCTTCGCCCTCACCGGCTTGCCGCCCACGCCAGAGGAAACCCTTGCGTTCACGAAGGCCGCGGCCGTCAATCGTCAATCGTCAATCGTCAATGCCATCGACCGTCTCCTTGCCTCGCCGCATTTTGGCGAGCGTTGGGCGCGGCATTGGATGGATTGGGTGCGCTATGCGGAGTCGCTCGGCAGCGAGGGCGACCCGCGCATTCCGCACGCCGCGCAGTATCGCAATTATCTCATCCGCGCGCTGAACGCCGATGTGCCGTACGACCAACTTCTGCGCGAACACATCGCCGGCGACCTCCTGTCCAAGCCGCGCGTGAACGCCAAGCTCGGCCTCAACGAATCGGCCATCGGCCCGGCGCATTATCGGTTTGTGCTGCAGGGCTTCGCGCCGACCGACGCGCTTGATGAACTCGTCCGCACCACCGAGGACCAAATCGACGTTGTCTCGAAAGCCTTCCTCGGGCTCACGGTCTCGTGCGCGCGCTGTCACAATCACAAGTTTGATGCCATCAGTCAGAAGGATTACCACGCATTTTACAGCATCATGACCAGCACACGGCCGGCGACGATTAATGTCGATTCACCCGCGCGCCAGACCACCAACAAAGCGGCGATGGCAAAGACCAAAACGCAAATTCGCGCCGCGCTTGCCAAGCTGTGGCTGACGGCGGCGGACAAGTTTGCGCAGCGATTGTTGAAACCCGATGGCCAATTGCAGAACGCGATTAATGGCGCGAAGAATTCTGCGCATCCACTGCACGCGTGGCAGCGATTGCAGAAAGTTGAGGGCGATGCGTTTGTGAAAATCTGGGCGCAACTCGACACGGATTTCCGCAACAGCTTTGCGCGATTGGAAGCCCAGCGCAAACGCCCTTACGCGCAGCACTGGCAATTCCGCAAGGGCGACGCGCACCGCTGGGTGCAAAACGGTAACGGCCTCAATGGCTCGGCGGCCCCGGCCGGAGCGTTTCGAGTGTTGCCCAAGGGCGAGCGCATCGCGGAGGATATTTTACCCGCGGGCGTTTACTCGCATTTGCTTTCGGATAAGCACACCGGAATGCTCGGCACGCCCCGGTTTCGCATTGGGCCGAACGAAACATTGTGGGTGCGCGTGCGCGGCAGCGGTGGTGTAATGGCGCGGTACGTGGTGCAAAATTACACGCGTAACGGCACGGTGTACCCCGCCACGCGGCTCAACGACGGCAAGTGGCGATGGCAAAAATGGAGCCTGAAATACTGGGAAGGCGATGACGCGCATCTCGAAATTTCCACCGCTGGCGAACAAGCCGTGCTCGCCGCGGGCAATGTCAACTCGTGGTTCGGCGTCACCGGAGCGCTCGTGCAGAAGCCCGGCCAACCCGCGCCGCGCGATGAAGCGGCTAGCGAAGTCGCGCCGTTGTTCGACCTCGGCAAGCCCGACAGTCGCGAAGTGCTCGCCAAGCAGTACACCGCCGCGCTGCGCAACAGCCTCGAGGCGTGGCAACGCGACGCGATGACCGACGCGCAGGCGAATTTTCTCGGCTACTTTGTGCGCGAAAATATTTTGCCAAACACGCTGGCGAGCGCGCCTGCCGCCGCGAAGCTGACGGCAAAGTTTCGTCAACTCGAGGCTGCTGTGCCTGTGCCGCAACGTGCGCCGGGAGTGGTGGAGGGCGACGCGCGCGACATGCCGCTCTTCGCGCGCGGCAGCCACAAGCAACCGGGCAAGCCTGTGTCGCGTCGTTTTCTCGAAGCGTTTGATGCGAAGCCGTTTGACACCAAACAATCCGGCCGACT
>JAPKEI010000127.1 GCA_028872685.1 Verrucomicrobiota bacterium
CCCGCGCCCACGAATTTGAAAGTGGATGGCCACACGCTCACGTGGCAAATCGAGGCCGACCTCGAAAGCGGTCTCGCCCATTTCATCATCCTGCGTGACGGCAAACCCATCGGCACCGTGCCCGAGACGTCCAAGAACCGCTTTGGTCGCCCCATCTTCCAAGGTCTGCAATACAGCGACACACCAGCTGCACCGCTCGTGCAAATGAAGTTCACCGATAGAACCGCCGGCAACGCGAAGCACACCTACCGTGTGGTCGCAGTGAACACAGTGGGGCTGAAGTCGAAGTGATGGGTTGACCGGCGAAGCTACTTTTTCTTTGGCTTGCCGCGTCCCTGGCGTTCCTTGGCTTTTAACTCTGTGGCAACACCTTCGTCGCCCTGCGCTTTCATCCATGCTTCCAGCTTTGCGCGCAGGTTGATTTGCACTTTTTTCAAATCCGTTTGGCCGGCGAGATTGCTCATTTCCAGTGGGTCGGTTTTTAGGTCGAATAATTCCACCGCCGGCCGATGATGATAATCGTGTACCAATCGCTTGGCCGTCGCATCGCCCGTCGCGGCCTTGGCGACCATCGACTTGAAGGCTGGCGACTTGGTGCAGGCGTTGGTGAACTTGCTTTCGTGGTTGAGGTTCAGGATCAGCTTGTAGCGCATGCCGCGCACGGAACGGATGGCAAAAGCGTCAGTGCCGTTGATGATGCCGCGCGTGGTCATGATGCCGAAGACGTGCTGCTTGTGCGTTTGCGTTTCGCCGCGCAAAACCGGCAAGAAACTTTTTCCGTCGAGTCCATTCACCGCTTTGCCGCTGGCTGCGTCGATGAACGTCGGCGTCACGTCCACGTATTCCACCATCGCGTCCGTGACCGCGCCGGACTTCACCTTGCCAGGCCAACGTACGACCATTGCCGACTGCAGCCCGTGATCGTAACAGGTCCATTTCGCAAATGGAAACCCGTTGCCCTGTTCACTTACCACCATCACCAGCGTGTTGTCTGCTAAGCCGTGTCTATCTAACAGCCCCACGATCTCGCCCACTTGTGAATCGTAATAAGTAATCTCCGCAAGATAATCAGAGAAATCTTCTCTCATTCGTGGCGTGTCCACAATGTACGGTGGTAGTTTCACCTTTGCCGGCGGATACTTTGAGGCGTCTCCTTTGTTCCAGGGGCTGTGCGGCTCGTTGGAACAGGCAAACAAACAAAACGGCTTGCCCCCCTTCGCTGTCTCGGCGAACAGCTGATCGATGTATTTCATGTCCGGATTTTTCCCGCCGCCAAAATTTTCAAACGGAAACACCGTGCGCGGATTGATATGCGTCTTCCCCGTTTGCGTCACGCGATAGCCCAGCGGCCGCAAGTGATGCACGATGCTCTTTACGTGCGGATACGCCCGCGTGTGGTTCGGCCACGCGCCGCTTTTCACGGGATACAGCCCCGTATAAACATTGTGCCGAGTCGGTGAACACATTGGTGCCGCCTGAAAGCAACGTGTAAACCGCATGCCTTGCTTGGCCAGTTTGTCGATATTGGGTGTCTTGGCCTGTCCGCCATAACAGCCGATATCACGAAAGGTGCAATCATCGGCGATGATAAAAACCATGTTTGGCTTAGCCGCCCAAGATGTCGGCACCAGCACGAGTATCCACGAAAGAAATAAACGTTTCATAATTTGGAGAAGCGGTAGCTTGAGGCTTTTCAAGTCTTCAGGCAACTCATTCTACTTATCCCGAAGTCCGTGCCACCATGCGGGCTTTAGATTCCGTGTCACTGGCGAAATGATATTACTCATTGGATCGTCTTCAAAAACTCTGGATTATTGCTTTTGTTCTTCAATGCAAATCAGTTCTTTTAAAGTACGCGCGTACAAACGGGAGGCCGAGTATGATAGTGAAGATAACGTCCATGTTTGACCCTGAGGACCAAGATCGCTTACCGACACCAGTGCGCTTTGATCCAGCACCTTTGAACGCCAGTTAATCACATAAACAGTCCCCACCATTGTAGGGATATACATCCGATTCCCAACAACGATCGGGCTTGCTGCGGAGACGTGCCCCCACCCGTTTCCCGCATTCCGCTTATCCTGCGTAGCCCGATATCCATCCGCGTTCTTCATGTCGTTCGGGAGAGTTTTTTTCCAGTGCATTTCCTCTTTATCACCCTTTTTACGCAAAGCCTGCACAGGAACCTGTAGGTACTCGACTCTGCCTGTAGAAAGTTGCACACGGCCAATCAGAAAACCGGCGAAGGACCGAAAATAGTGATAATCACCAACGATCAGGTTCGTAAAATAAGTTATAGGTTTACGGGCTTTGGGAAGTGTTTGGTTTTTTCGCGTCACGTATTGGCCGTTCTCCCAACGAGTAAGAGTAACCCCATTCACGAGCGAAACAACCTTCACTAGCTTACCTGTTTCTATATTCAATGAAAGATGTTCCTTGCCGATGAAGAAGTGGGCTGATCTGGAATCCCAGTTAGCATTTTGAGCTGCCGGATACTTTTGGATAGCGGCATCCCAAATATGTCTTCCGTTTTTAGCATTAAGAAGAGAGAGACCATAGGGTTCTTCAGGGGGTTGGTGCCCTCCGCCACGGCCAGTAAGAATGGCGGGGGAACCATTAGCCAACTGCCCAAGAATAGATGTAGAATGAACGCTCGAGGCACTTTCGGCCTTCCAAATCCGCTTGCCAGTAGATAAATCGTACGCCTGTAAATAGGTCCAATATTTTTCCCCTCGGCCCAACGGTTGCGACCCCGATTTTGTTGTGGCCGATTGAGGGAGATTATAGCAAGGGGCATGCATCAGGATCACGTTACCATCATGAAGAATCGGCTCATGGGCTCGGGCGTGATGCCTTCCAAAAGGTGTCCAGGTATGAGCCCATTTTTCTTTGCCCTCATAATCAAAACACTTGATCGTACCACCAACATTGGTAAAGACGACATTCTTGCCATCAGCCACGGGTGAAGCGGCCGTATTATCGTTAAAGAGACTTGAGAGATCCGTGACCCTCGTCCCGGGAATCTTACGGCGCCAAAGTTCCTTGCCAGTTTTAGCGTCGAAACAAAGACCAAGAATATCCGAACCTGTTTCGGTATCCTTCAAGAGGGGTTCATGGGAAGTAATGAATACGCGTCCGCGCGATACGATCGGGGTCCCTTGCCCGGTGCTTGGCAATGGAACACGCCATAGAACATTTTGATTTTTTGAAACACTAAAGGCCTTAGGAGCCTCCCCCTTAACTTGAAAATTATGATCGGGACCAGAAGCCTGAGGCCAATCCGCAGACATGGCCCCGATGACTAGAAAATACTGAAATAAAAAAACGGCGAACCTCTTCATTAGTCTGAATACAATAAATTCAAATACCGCCCACAGGCTTGAACTTTGCGGATGATCCGGGAACTTGAATCAGTTCGACACGCAGCCCGGTTTTACCCCGTTTAGCACGGTCGATAGCGAAAGTCATCGTCCTGCGTCCTTTATCCAAATGGATGGATCGCGTGAGGTCTGTCACCTCCTTGCCTTCAACCCAAAGACGGAGTCCTTTGGCATCGTTAAGCTGCAGCTTTAGATTTCCGGCAACCAGAACGTCAATATATCCGCGGGCGTAGACGACCTTGCCACGACCGAGATCAGCCGCAGGCAGTTCCCCATTGACCATGCTATAGGCGGGCAGCCAGAGAGCTTTTGCGGAAGGTATTGAGCCCGGTTGATCTCCATCTTTAATACGCCACTTGCGAATGACGGGGCTTTCATCATTGGCGTAAGGGCCAGGACGTCCCAGTAACGAGACGAACTTGGCCAGATCAAGAAATTCCTGACGCGTCTTCAACTGATCAGCAAGCCCGGCAGGCATGAGAGAGGGCATCGGTTTCATTTTGCGGACTTTATTCATCGGTATCTTGACCTCTTTGCCACCTAGAGCGGAGTCCTGCAAGACAACCTCCTTTTCACTCTGAAAAGTGATCGTACCCATGTGAATCGCTCCATCGATTAAGGTAATCAATTTGTTTTCGTAATGCTGGGCAATGGCCTTGTTCGGTTGAAGTATGGCCTCGATAACATAATCGGTCTGGGCAGCCGCTCCCACCGCAACCAGATTGGGCCCAATGTGAGAACCCGCCGGCCCAATGGCATGGCAACTAAAACAAGCCAAGGCCTTACGGCGATACACGTTTTCACCACGAACGGGATCCCCCAACTTGGCAACATCAGCGGTGAGTGTCTTACGGTTTTCTTTAATCAATAAAGCACTGAGCGATTTCGGGGTTGAGGGGTGAAAGATGTTCTCGAGCGATTTGGGCAACTGTCCGGTGCGCCGATGGTACTCGGCCAGTTGGTCCACCACCTGTGGATGTGGCTTCTTTCCCTCCAAAGCCCTGGTCAGGGCATTGCTTCCGCCCGATAGCCGGGTGAAAGCTTGAACGAGGGCCGCCGGATCGGATTGACCGGGAGCCTGAACGAATAGTCCTGCCGAAGCTTCTGCTGCTTCGTCCAGATCGGTCACAATCAAACCAAACACAGCGAAATAACGTTCTGAAAGGCTACCATTTTGAGCAAGGCTTCTTAACGAATTCGCCGCTTCGGCTCCGTTCAATTGACCCAGAGAAACTGCTGCAGCTTGGCGGACAGAAGTAGCCCTTTTAACATCACGCAATATTTTGAATAAATCAGGATCTGAACCCTTCAATTGCCAGACTCCAAGATTGGCTATGGCAGAAGCCGCCACGGCATCATCCGTGTGATGGAGAAGCTCTTTCAGAGGAGAAATCCTTTGACCAAGGGAAAAATCACCGCGCCGGCCTACTTGTGCCAATCCATCAAGCAGGACAAGCGTGACTTCAGGCAAAGTCTTCGCACCTTTCTGACCGAGGGAATCCACAACCATACGGGCCTGCCGAATGGTCCCATCCGAAATCAAACGATTCGCGATCGACCGAGTTTCCTCAAGGCCGGGAGCTTTCTTCTTTAAATAAGAGTCCAGGTGTTTATCAAAACCAAGACCCGCCTCACGCTCCGCAAACTCCCGGTGGGATTCCTTATCAAACTTCAATTTTCCCGTTTCAAAGGCCGGACGCCAGAAGTGCTCAAGGGCGGTCACGGCCTGTGGAAGGGCAAGCGCGATAAACTTATCCTGTTTGTGATCCAGCGCGTTTAATGCGGCTGGAAAGGCCTTGGCATCCGGTATGAACCCAGCGGAAAGAACAGCCTCCATTCGCACTCGGGCAAATTCATCCCCGGAAAGTTGGGCAATCATTCCCACCGGATCGGACAAGTCACGATGCCAGTAACGAATCACGCGAGCCCCCGCCGAACGAGCATGCCCATCCTTGGACTGCAATACCCTTTTCAAAATAGCTTCACTGGAACGTTCCACATTTTGGCAGGCCCACATCGCTTCCACTAAATGATGCGAGTAATCTGAATCAGAAGAATCCAGTGTTTTCACCCATGCCTCAGCTGCCATGAGCACCTTGCCAGGTTCGCGTTCGCTCAATTCCTTTCGGGCCTGATGGCGTATCCACGCTTCAGGACTTTTAAGATACTGAATCAATCTCTGGACTGGGGCGTTGACCAGTTCGGGGCGTTTTACTAGCGGACGATTCTTGGCGGTAATCCGCCAGATACGCCCGTGATCATGGTCGCGTCGGGGATCGCGAAAGTCACGTTTTCCATGATTGATAATCGAGTTGTACCAGTCGGCCACATAAACCGCCCCATCGGGGCCAATCTTGCAATCCACTGGGCGAAAGTTCGGGTGTTTAGAAGCGATCAATGGCTTGAGAACCTTGGCACTGTAGCCGGCCCCATCTTCGATCAATTCATAGCGGACAATCGTGCGGCTCTTGAACCGGCACGTGAGCAGTTGCCCCCGAATGTCCGGCGGCAAATGAGTGCCGGTCGCCAGATCACCGCCGCATTGTTTCTCCGTGCTGATCAGCGGGGTAAGTCGAACGCTTTGGCTGCTGTTACCTGAGGCGGGCGTGAGATACATGATGCGTGGGTTGTTCACCATGAATGACTGACCCCAACGGTCAAACACATGACCCCACGGGTTTCCCCCCGTGCCTCGGCAGAACATTTTTAACTGTTGTGTACGCGGGTTGTATTGGTACACGCCGCCATTGAAGTTGCGCACAACCCCATACTGCGTCTCAACCTGTGTGTGCAGAAAAATGCCTTCCTGAAAATAAATCCATCCTCCCGGCCCACGCCGCCAGGCGCTGATTGAGTGATGACTGTCCTCAATGCCAAAACCGGTCAGCGCCACCTTCTTCACATCGGCCACATCATCGCCATCGGTATCCTTGAAAAAGAAGACGTCCGGTGACTGCGCCACATAACAGCCTCCATTAGCCAACTCGATGCCGGTGGGAAGGTAAAGGCCATCGGCAAAAACAGTCGACTTGTCCGCTTTGCCATCCTGATTGGTGTCCTCAAGAATAATGATCTTGTCATTGGCCTTCTGCCCGGGCTTTAGCTGCGGATAGGCCCATGAACAGGCGACCCACAGGCGCCCCCTCGAATCCCATACCATATGGATCGGGTTGGCGAACATGGGCTCAGAGGCAAATAGGTTGACCTCGTAGCCCGGCATCAATTCAAAGTTCGCCTGTTCCACCGCCGGGTCATGATTGGTCATGAGGGATAAATCTGCCCCCTGAAGATTACGCTTATTCAGGCCGGCTGCCGGATCTTGTGAAAGGACACTTCCGGCAGTGGCCAGAATGACTGTCGCTAATATCAGTATTCGATTCATGGAATGAGAGGAGTAACGGGAACCAGACGCCATTGCCGGCTCTTGAGCCGGATGCCGGCTCGCAGAGCCTCGTCTTTTTGGTTCGTGAGTTTGTTGAATTCAATAACTTCAGCAGGCAAAGTACGCCCACTGGGTGACTTGCGCCGTTCACCCACAATGTGCACCTGATTAAGCGCCTTCCAGCTATAAACAAAATGTGCATTTTTATCGTAAATTGATTTACGGTAGGATTCCAAACTCGCATGGGCCGGGGTTGAATTAAGACCAAGCCCAGCCGCCCACTGGACATGATTTGCCGTGGCTACCGGCTTGCCATCTACCACAAGCCGGTAATTGCCGGGCGCAAGATTCTTTATAATCAACTGGTCCAGATTACGCTTGAGCTGTGAGTGCACTTGCCCTTTCACCGGCGCAGCGAGACTAGGCCAAGCCAGTTCCTGCACGGCGAAAGAGAGTGTTTTGCCCTTTGACTTCACATCGGAAATATTTGCGCCGCGCCCTGAAGCCCTGCCTGTCTTTGCATCCACACTCAATAACCATGGCGCCTCGCCCGGCAGCAAGGCATCGGCCAAGGTGCGGCTTACACACCAGTAACCGTAGTCATTTAGATTAATCCCGTTATCGGTCAACCTTGGTGTGTTTTTGCCTTTCATCAATTCGGTGGTCGGCCCGTATAAATCCACAAATGGCACGCCCGTTTTGGAAGCTGTCTCGCTCATTATGCGGGTATATGCAGATAATTCCCGGTTGCGCTCCTCCCAACGGGGTGTCTGTAGCCCTAGGTTTTCATAGGCAATCGGCGAGACCAGAACCAGTCGCACCTCAGATTTTCCGTTGTATTTCTTTCCACGATGAGAAGCGATAAAGGCAGCCAAATTATTCTTAAACTCCATCAATGCTGACTCACCCGCAAACGACTCACCCATGCCAAAACATGCGATGATCACATCAGTCTTATGCGCCGCAAGCGTTGATGC
>JAPKEI010000128.1 GCA_028872685.1 Verrucomicrobiota bacterium
GGCCTCTTGCAGCCGGGAATCAAAATAATCGTACAAACTCACCAAGTGATCCCCCAGTTCTCCGGCTTTTTCGGGATCGAGACTGCGGTTGAGCTCGCGAATGATAGCCTGGGTTCGCGTGATATTTTCGTGGACGGTGAAATTGAAGTCCAGCGGATCTTCCCGGTCAAAAGCCTTGATGGCGATGCCGAGGAAACGGATGGCGCCGTCATACAACATGACAACGAGGTTTTCCGCGGAGGAAGTATTCACCGCGGCCACCCGATACGCGTTCAGCTTGTTGGCGCTGTTCATCGGGTGTTTACATAGCACGTTTCGTGCCGAAACAGTTTGGGGAAGGCGGGAAGTGAACGAAAGCGAAGGGTTTTAGGATTTGTCCGGTCGGGGATTGTCCATCTCAATCTCAGTGGCTAGCAACTTGGAAAATTGCTCAATCGCTTGGGCGGGCGGATAGCGGTCAGCTTGCACGTCCTCGCGCAGGCGTTCTTTGATTTGGTCAAACCGTGCCTCGGCATCCACCTCCACACGGGTGAAATCCGGCCGGCGGGTCATGTTGGCCTCCAGCGAATCAGCCGGTGCGACCATCCCCACGCCGTCAGTAGGCTGCGCCTGCGCTTGGGCCGCTTTCTGCGATCCTTGCGCCTGGCGCGTTGTATTGAGGCTAACTTCTTTCATGGCAACCGTCCCAAATATCGTGTATTTCTCAAAAAAAACAAGGTTTTTTCGCGTACACAACTCAGGTGGCGCCGGGAATCGGGGGCAGCGGCGCTGGGTCTTCCGACCCTTCTGGCACCGTCGGCCCTTCCGATTGGGGCTCCCCTTCGGGAGGCTCCACCGGTTCAGGATTTCCGGACACCCTCTGACTATCCTTATTATCGGCAGTTAACAGCATCTCTTTAGCATTTTTTTCAGATAAATACTGAAAAATTGCTCCGAGTGAATAACGCCCTAATTCACGGGGTGAATTGAGAATCAATAGCTCCGTGGCCGCCAAAATACTGGAGGATTGCCGCTCGCGGATATGCCGGCGAAGGCTGTTGTTCACCGTCGTTTGCCCGGCATCAAACACTTCATCAGTAGCCCAAATCAATTCACCATCTTCGAGGCTAAAAAGATGCAGCTTCCAGCCTACACCGATGGGCGGGTACGCGCGGTAAGTGGTCAGCTCGCAAAAGAGCACCGCTTGGCAGCCGGTTTCCTTGGCCAGCATTGGCAGGAAATCAAAGGGCAACGCCGCATCAGCATAAATTGCCCGTTCGTTAAACAACCCGTGCAGCCGATGGGGCGTCACCGTGACCACCTCAAACAAGCGCGCGCGCGAAAGCTCCTCGGTGAGCACCGCTTGCAGCAGCGGTACTCCGCGGTCAGCGGGCGCGTTGCCGCGGCCGTGCGTCAGCGGCATCACCGCCACGCGCAGCAGATCGGCTGGTAAACCGCCGGGTGCGAGGTGCGTGTTGGATGGCGCGTGGAAGGGGCCCATGTAGGCGCCCTTATCCGTGCGTTCGAGGACGGAACAGCCTGCCAGTACACCGCCGGCGGCCGTGAGAGTTAATATGCGGAGTATTCTCATAATGATTTATTCAAAATTATTTGAATCGAGCGGAGAGGAAGCTCATTTGTTGGTTTACCTTGGCTTGTGAAGTTTCCATCGCTACGAAGCCGCGGATGAGTTGGTCGCGTTTGGATTGCACCATCCGTTCATGATCGGCGATTTGCTTGGTGATGTCGCTCACCTGATCGGTCATGTTTTTCTGGGTGGAGGCCATCGCGCCATCGTCATCCAGCACGTTGTCCAAATAATCATAAATCGAGATGCCCACGCCGTAGGTTTCGGTGGTGAAGAGGCTCTTGACTTGGCCGAGATTATCACGCAGGGCACTGTCGAGTTTCTCTGAATCGTCCAGCGTAATTTCATTCGTATAACCGCTGGAGGCGTAGCCGATCGATTCCAGGCGCTTGATGGTGCTGGTGATGCCGGTGACACTGCCGGTGATTTTGGAGCGCAACTCGCGCGCGATTTCCGTGGGCAACGCTTCCGCGGCCAACACGCCCAGCGTGATCTTGCCATCCGCATCCGTGCTGCTGGCGATTTGCGACGAGATGAGCGACTGCACTTTGTTGAGCTGCGCAATCAAATCGGAGATGGCGGTCTTGACCACTTCCGTGTCGGATTGCACGGAAATCGTGGATTTTTTTGGGTTGCTATCCAGAAAATACACATCGCCGCTTTGGGCGCTGGTGAGGTTCACCGCGCTCGTACCCGCCTCCGCATCGGCCTTGGTGGTGTGCAGGGTAAAACTGTTATTGGCCGTCACCTTCACATAATAAGTGGTGCTGCTGGAAAGCCCGCCGGGCACGGTGCCGGGGCTGTACATCGTCACAGCGTCGCCGGTGGAATAGCCGTGGCTTTCGGTGGTGGTCACGCTTTCGCCGGAGGTATCCACGCTGCTAATGCGCGAGGCACCGCTAGCTTGGGTGGCGGTGACAGAGAGACCTTGGACGCCCGAACTGTTTTGAGTGATGGTGTTGCTGCGGCTTTCGAGCGGGCCGTTGTCATTCACATTGTAGAGCAAATTGTTGCCGCGCGAAAGGCTGCCGCTGTTGGCGGTGAGCAGGCGCGTCTTGGCCAAAAAATCTCCGCTCACATCTTCGAGTGTGATGCCCACATCGCCCTCGGTTTTGTTGGTGATGAGGAAGCGATCGTTCACCGTGTCGTAGTTTGCATACACGCCGGCTTCGGAGTTGTTGATGTAGTCGAGGATATCCGTGATGTTATCGGTAGCGGAATAAGTGATGGAGGTTTCGTTGATTTTGAACGAGCCGCTGGCGCTGCCCGCGCCGTCGGTAAAGTTGGCCTCGTCAACAGTTTTGGAAAGATTCATGCCGCCGACATTGGCGCCGCTGGTGATGCTGCTGGTGCCGTTGGCATTCAGTCGCAGGGCTTGCAGCAGGTTGCTGGTGTCCGTGGCGCTGCCTAGCACGACGGTGCTGGAATCGGTGAAAGTGATTTTGTCGTTGGCCACCGAGTAATCGAAGCTGCCGCCCACGGCGGTTTTGATGGCGGCGAGAGTGGTGTCCAGCGAGTCACTGGTGGCTACGGTGATTTGTTCGCCCTGCACGGTGACGGTGCCCTCGGTGACGGCGATGGCGAATCCGGTGGAATCGAGTGCGGCGCTGGTGGTGACGCTTGCGCCCACGTCGGCATTGCCCAGTTGTTTGGCGGCGGTGGCAAGCTGGTAAATTTCAAACCGATAATCACCCGAGGACGTACCTTCTTTGGCGGTGGCAGTGGTGTGCGATTGGTTGGAAGTGACCGAGCGGCTGTCGTAAAGGTCGGTTTCCTTGAGTGTTTTGGAATTGGTTTTCAGCGTGGCTAGCTCATTCTTGAGCTTAGTGAGAGCGCCGTTTTTCTGGCCAAGGGTGCGTTGCTCGACGCGCATACGCCGCTGGGGCGCCCGCTCCACGTTCGAGAGCTGGTCCACCATCGATTTCCAGTCAAAACCGGTAACTAAGCCTGCTACTTGTAAATCCATTAGATTTCCTCACGGACACAGCACAAGTGTCCGGCTAGACATAGCAAGTAAGATGCCAGAAATGGCGGAAATTAGTAATCGCAGTCGAGCAGGATCGTCTCGCCGCAAGTGCAACCCACGCGGATGCGCTTGATGATTTCATCCTCGCGCTCGTATTCGATGGTGGCAAGCTTGGGCGCTTCCTCGCCTTCGCCGTCTGCTACGTTAGCTGGGATTGCGGGAGCCGTGATCTTGATTTCTGGCAACGCAACGCGCGCGGGCGCAGCGGCCACGGCGGCTTCAATTTGGGTGATGGCCTTTTCTGCCGCTTCGCCGGTGAGCCCGCCTTCCTGAATTATTTGCCGGATGTGCCCGGCCAAATCCACCGCTTCGGCGGGGGTCACCGGACTGGGCGCGGGAGCGTCCAGCTCATCGGTCTCCAAGCCGGGAGCTTCGCGACGCACAAATTGCGAGGTTTCGGAGGGCTCGGCCAGATCGCCGCCAAATGGAATGAATTCGCGTGCCATGATTTAGCGTTGGACCCCCGCACGTACCATAATGGTCACGCGGTCGTGATGAGAATGGTTGAGGTCGTGCAAATAATTCCTGAGCGGTTTACTGCTGCTAAAGCCGGCCACCTTAATAAATTGTTTGGACTTCATCGCTTTGCGATCCATAGCCGACCGCGCCACGAGTGCCCGGTCAGTGGAGAGCTCCCATGTGTTTACCGGCTCGCCATTCAGTTCCACATTACTCGCGGTGTGGCCCTCCACTTCCACGCGCGTGGATTGGTGTCGTGCCAGCACAAAAGATAGAACTTCAAACACAGTTTGCCCATATTTCGTGAGCCTTTCGGTTGGGCCCTCGAAAAGTCGCCGGTTCGGGTCGTTATAAAATTCGATCAACAATCCTTCACTGGTCATCTTTACCCGCATGGTTTTCATGTCGATGAAGTTGGGGTTGTCTGCGAACACCTCGACGATGTCCTTGTTAATTCGGCGCATCATTTGCAGGTCAATGGCTGAGGCATTATCGAACACCGAGCGCTTGGCTTCGATGAGATCCGCATTCTGGATGGGGATGATGCCCACCGACATTTTGGTGACACTCTTGAAGCGTGTATTAAAATACTGCTGCACTTCACCCTTTACCTTTTCGTCCTGATTCAGAATCCACAACAACATAAACAGCGCCATCATCGCGGTCACAAAGTCCGCGAACGCCACTTTCCATGCTCCTCCTGCTCCAGCCATCGTTTATTTCTCCATCAAAAGTTTTTGGGTTGCAGTCATTTAACCTGCGGATTTCAGGGTGTCTTCCAGTTCACCCGAGCCCATACGAACATCGGATGTCAGCTCGCGTCGGCCCACTTCGCAGGCCACTAGCGGCGGCAAGCCGTTGGCGAAACTCACCACGCCGGATTTGATTGCCTTCATGTACGCCATCTCCGCGTGGCCATTAAATTCTGCACAGGTGGCAATCGGTCCCACCACGCAATACGAGCCGAAGATACCAAAGAATGTTCCCGCCAACGCCGTGGCGATGCCTTGGCCCACGGCCTCACCGCCCTGGCCCAGCTTGTACATCATCACCACGATGATGCCCAACACCGCCGCCACAATACCAAATGCCGGCAGTCCGTCCGCCACTTTGTTCAACACCAAAATGGGATCGTGGTGTTCTTCTTCCATCACGTGGAGGCTTTTGGACATCAGCGGCTCCAGTTGATCCGGCTTGATGCGGCCATCCACAATGGGTTTGAGCCCGTCGCACATATATTCTACGGCATGATGGTTAGCGTGAAATTTCGGGTATTTAGAAAACAGACTGCTCGCTTCTGGATTCATGACGTGCTCTTCCAGCGCAATCATCCCGCCGCGGCGGCCGAGCTGGAACAGTTCGTACATGCATTTGAACAGCTCCTCGTAATCCGCTTTACTGAATGGTGACCCTTTCAGAGTGCCAATGGCCTGTGAGATCACACCCTTGAGCACGGTCATCGGCGCCATCACCACCATCGCGCCGATTACCATTCCGCCCAGGGCGATGAACTCGTTGGCGTGGACGAGACTCAATGCGGCGGTCCATTCGGCTTTGGCAAACATTTCGGCCATGCCGTGTCCGCCGCCGGCTGCCATAGCAAAGCCGGTGAGCACGCCGATTCCAATAATTATTAATCCTACAATAACTAGCATTGTTTTTCCTCCTTGTTACACACGCTCCCGTCGTTGCAGATAGGCACGCAATGACAACACAGCCTCAGTGTTCACTTGGCACACTCGGCCTTCGCTGATATTCATCAACTCCGCTATGTCTTTCATGCGCAATCCTTCGTAATAAAACAAGAGTAAAACCTTCTGTTGCTGCCTCGAGAGCTGCAAAATTCGGTCTCGAATCATCGCGTGCAGCTCGTGCCGACTGGCATTATCAGCCGGATCGGGCTGGGTAAGATCAGCCACGTGCTGGTCGCCCGAGCCAAATTCATCGTCGCTTTCGAGCATTTGATGCAGCGGCACAAAAATCACCGGGCGCAATTGGTCGAGCAAATCACGGTAGCCATCCACCGTGGTGCCAATGCGCGTGGCGATTTCCTCCTCGGTGGGTTGGCGATTGAGTTCGATACGCAGGCTCTCGAGGCTGCTTTCCAACTCGCGACGCCGCGAATACACCGAGCGCGAAAGCGGCTGCGACTTGCGTATCTCATCCAAAATAGCACCTCGAATCCGCATGCGCGCATACGCCTCAAAGGCGACGCCCAAGCCGGGATCAAAAGTGTGAGCGCATTGGATGAGCGCGAGGCATGCGATATTTTTCAGGTCATCCACGTCCACCGTCACTTGCACCAAGGGCGCGAAGCGATGCGCCATTTGGCTAATCACCGGCGCATAGTTGGCCAGCAATTCCTCTTCGGCCACTTCAGTGAGGTGCGTCTTTTGATACGCCCGCGCCGCGGCTACGCGCTGCGGTTGGGGTGGCGGCCGATTTGTCTTCTGTTCCGGGTTGGTGGTTGCTTGAGCCATGGGTCAAATTCTTCCTAAGCGGGAGGGGCCTCCTGTTGGGTCGCGGCCTGAGCTTCAGCTTGAGCTTCAGCATGAGCCTGTTGCTGTCGTTCCATTTCCGCCTGTGCCTGCTCTTGTTGGGCGCTCACCAAACTGGCCAGCCACAGGCGCATCCACCAATGGCCCACCAGCCCAAATGCCAGCGCGGCGATGGCGGCACTGGTGAGCGTGCGATCCCAGCCGCGGTCTTGATAAAATCCCAGACCGCAAATAAGGGCAAAGCCGAATGCTCCCGCAAGGGTGGTGACCAGTTGGGTCATGGCCGTGTTCCTCCTTTTGTGGCGACCTTCGTGGCAGCAGTAGGTGCCTCGTCGCCAGACACCTGCACCAATACCATAGCTGACCGTGCTTTGGCGAGCAGGTAAGCTTGTGAATCGAAGTTGAGCTTTTCGCTCGCCGCGAGCTTGGGTAGTGCCGGCGGACGCGTGTGGTAGCGCACATCGGGCAGACGATTGAGGAACGCGATCAAATGATCCGTCTTTAACACGTGTTTGTGGTAGGAGCTGAAATTTTGAAACACGTCCGGAGTGCGGCCCGAGTAGCCCGGGAAAAACATGCCGATCGCCTGGCCCTGATTGTTGAGCAGTGCGGCGCCGCGGAATCCCGGCGTGTCGCGGATCATCTTGAACTGTGCGTCGCCCAATGCTTTTTCCAACGAGGTGAGGTCATTTTTCAAGCCGTCAAACGGGCCCACCAAAGTTTCTTCCACCAGCTTGGACAGCCGGAGCGTTGTTCCGTCCGCCCGCCCCACCATGCCGGGAATGACAGAAGCCTGCAGCAACGCGCGGCCTTCCTCAACCTGATCCAGCGGGGGCGCTAAGCGTATGTGGCGGCCATCCAAAATGATCCATTCGCCTGTGCTAAATTCTTTTGCCTGCGACTGCGGCTTGTCGTGCCACTTTTGATTTACCGCATCGTACCAGAGTTTCTTCTTCAACAAATAACCGATGCGCAGGTCGGCATTGCCCAGCAGATTATGGGTGGCATGTAGCGCGGCTTTCAGTCGCTTGAGGCTGGCTGATTGCAGTCGGTGAAGGTCATCGCCCTGCGGCATATTCG
>JAPKEI010000129.1 GCA_028872685.1 Verrucomicrobiota bacterium
AAGGCGAATATTGTTTTCAGTTTCCAGCCAGTTGACCGTCCACCCGTGGGCTTGGGCTGCAGTAAGGCAATCATCAAGAACAGCCTCAATATCGATGGTCTCGCCGAAATAGCCGCCCTCGTTGAGGCCCAATGGTTTCACAGCCTAGGCCGTAACCGTCTCGGTAGCCTCAGTTGCTCCAGAAGTATCGCAGGATTCCTTTTCGCCACAGCCACAACCATCCGCCTCTCCTTCATCGAACTCTTCCCAATCCGGGTCCAGACCTAAATCACGGAGCATCTGCAGGTCCTTCTCAACCGGTTGGTTGAGCGTAGTAAGATAATTGCCAACCATCAGGGCGCTGGCACCGGCTTGGAAGATCATGCACTGAAGATCACGCAGATTCACCGTGCGGCCGCCGGCCACCATGATTTCTTTGGTCGGCATAATGAAACGGAAACAGGCAATGGTCTTGAGGATTTCCAGCGGCGGTAACGGCTCCTGATTTTCCAGCGGTGTGCCGGGGATGGGATTAAGGATGTTAACCGGCACCACGCTCGCACCCACTTTGCGCAATGAGAGAGCGAGATCGCAACGATCCTCACGGCTTTCTCCCATGCCGATAATGCCACCACTACATATCTTAATGCCGGCATTTTTCAAAAACTCAATCGTGCGCAAGCGATCCGCAAACGTGTGTGTGCTGCAGTGCTCAGGGAAAAAGCGTTCAGAACTTTCGAGGTTGTGGCCGTAACACTCGAGGCCAGCTTCCTTGAGGCGATTGGCAACTTCTTGAGATTCTATCAACCCCAGTGAGGCATCCGGCCGTGTTTGGCCTTGCTCCTTCATTTCAGTAATACGGTCACAAACCTCATCGAGCATCGGGCCTTCCTTCAACCCGCGCCATGCAGCCACTAATCCCACGGCGGTAACGCCATTGCGGTTTGCTTCCTCGCCCGCTTCGGACACGGGTTCGGGATCCACAAAACCATAACGAGGTGTGTCTGTCTGGTACAAAGCGGATTGCGAACAGAACGAACAATTCTCCGAACACGCGCCAGCCTTGGCGTTGACGATGGAGCAGAGATGAATTTTGTTTCCCTTAAAATGCTCGCGAATGCGATTGCCCCACGAAAGCAATGTGTGGATGTCGGCAGAGTTTTCCAGCTCAAAAAGAAATAAAGCATCATCCTTTTCGAGGGTGCCACCATCCAGCACGTGCCGTCCTAATGCCGCAATGCGCTCGTCAACCAGTTCCGCGTTCATGGTTGACGAGCGTAGTGGCGGGAGAAAACCGAGGCAAGCTCGAGTTGTTCAGGGTTGAGCCGGTCATTTGCAGCTTAGTACGGGCGCGGGGTATTCGTGCAAAGGGTTTGACTCAAACTGACTTTCCTCCAAGCGCACTCGCCATTGATCGATCAGATCAACAGCAGCAATTAAATCAAGGCCGTGATGAGCAGTGGGATAGTCCACCAAATAACCCCTCGCCTTGCCGAGCAGACGATAGGCGGGGCGTAGACGGTGACCGGCAGCGGGCCATTTTGGGTTTTCGTGCATGATGAGGTGCACAAAACCGCCGGCGAGTTGGATGAGGGCCTTGTAAAAATCAGCATCGGGCTTGCCACGGGTTTCCAGCCACAAATCCTCGAGTACATCGTGGGCTTCGTAAAATTCACCGGCATTGAAGCACTCAAAGTAGCCGAGATATCGTGCATCGTGGCCTTGATTGTTTTCGGCCAAATGCGCCACGCGTTCGGCGATCCATCCACTCTTATGCGTCACGCGCCGAGGGTATTGTGAAAAACGCGCCTTTGACATCCCAATGTGACTGCCCCACAAACACGTATGGCAAAGACCGGATTAGGCCGAGGATTGAGTGCGTTGTTGGGAACCAAAAAGGAAACTCCCGCCAGCGCGCCTGCCACACCCGACACCGCCGCCGTGACCCCCGTGGCGGAAGGTGAACGCGTGTTGCGCTTGCATTGGAAAAAACTGAAGCCGTGCCCGTTGCAGCCGCGCAAGGAATTTGACCGCGCGGCACTGGAGGGCTTGGCGGAATCCATCAAAGCCAATGGCGTCATCCAGCCATTGGTTGTGCGGCCCGCGGGCGATGACGAATACGAACTGATCGCCGGCGAACGTCGGTGGCGCGCCACGCAGATTGCAGGACTGGAAACCGTGCCCGCCGTGGTGCGCGAGGCCAGCGATGCCGAGGTGCTCGAGATGGCGTTGGTGGAAAATTTGCAGCGCGAGGATTTGAATCCCATCGAGGAAGCGCAAGGCTACGGGTTGCTCATCGATGCATTTCAACTCACGCAGGAAGAAGCCGCCACGCGCGTGGGCAAAAGCCGCGCCGCCGTAGCCAACGCTCTGCGGTTGCTCAAGCTGGATGAAGATGTGCAAACCCACGTGCGCCAAGGTCGACTGGCCACGGGACACGCGAAAGTGATTCTCGGGCTGGACAATGCCGCGCAGCAGAAACTTGCCGCCAACCGCGTCATCCGCGATGCCCTCAGCGTGCGCGACACGGAGACCTTAGTGAGCAGTTTTCAAAATAGTGCCGCGCCCAAAACAAAAAAATCCGGCGGTGCGAAGGCCGATGTCCACATTACAGATTTGGAAAACCGGCTCAAACAAGTACTCGGAACGCAGGTGGGTTTGCGCCATCGCAATGGCAAGGGCGCGATCACCATCAAATATTTTTCAGACGATGACCTCGAGCGCATCCTCGGGCTGCTGGGCGTGGAGACGCAGTAATGATTCTGCCGCTGACTTATTACGGCAACCCCGTGCTGCGCAAAAAAGGCGCGCTCGTGGAATCCGTGACGCCGGAGCTGGAGGAATTCATCGAAAACATGTTCGAGACGATGGAAGAATATCGCGGTATCGGCCTCGCGGCGCAGCAAGTGGGGCGCGCGATCCAGCTCACGGTGATTGATGTTCGCACCGCCGAGAACCGCCCCAGTACTCTGGAAATCGATGGCGAGGAGGCTGACCCTAATTCACTGATGCCGTTGGTGCTGATTAACCCCGAAGTGACTCCACTCAATGACCCCGTCATCGGCCCGGAAGGGTGCCTGAGTTTTCCGGAAATTTATGGCGATGTCACGCGGCCGGAACAAGTTCGCGTGAAAGCGATGGGCGGCTGCGGCAAGCCGATTGAATTTGTCTGCGGTGGACTGCTTGCGCGCTGCGTCCAGCACGAAACCGATCATCTCCACGGCATTCTGTTTATCGACCGAATGGATCGCACATCAAAGACCGACGAACTGCGAGAGGACTTAGAGTTATTGCAGAAAGAAACGAAAGCTGCTTTGGAATGACGATTGGTTTCGATCGTCAATCTGAAATCTAATACACTCTCCGCATGCTCGAGGAGAGCAGGCCCAGTTCGCCACGATATTTAGCTACGGTGCGGCGGGCGATTTTGATGTCGTTTTCGCTAAGCATTTTCACCAACTGCTCATCCGAAAGCGGCTTGGCTTTATTCTCGTCTTCCACCAGATCAGCGATCATTTTTTTCACGCTGGTGTTGCTGACGCCTTTCCCGCTGCCGGTTGCAATTGCGCCGGTGAAAAAGAATCGCATCTCGAAAAGCCCCTGCGGCGTTTTTATGTACTTGCCGCTCACCGCGCGGCTCACGGTTGTCTCGTGCACTTCCACCTTTTCAGCGATCTCGGACATCGTCATTGGTTTCAGCGCCGAAACGCCCTCCTCCATAAACGCCTCCTGCCGCGCCACGATTTCGCGCGCGATGTTCAGGATGGTGTCCTGCCGTTGGTGGATGCTCTTGATAAGAAAATTCCCGTCGCGAATCTTGGCTCGGATGTATTCGCGCACATCCTTGGAATCACGCGCTTCCGTTAGCAAATCCTTGTATGAATTACTGATGCGCAATTGCGGCACTTCCTCGCGATTTGAGGTCACCTCCCATTGATCATCCTTCCAATTCACGAACACCTCTGGCATCACGTATTGCTCCGGCGAGCTTTGAAACGCACTACCCGGCCTTGGATCGAGGTGGGAAATGTTTTTGGCGATGCCCTGCACCTCTTCATTTTCCACGCCGAGCGCTTTGGCAATCTCGGGAAACCGCCGGCGACCCAACGCATCCATATGATGCTCCACCAGTTTGTATTCATCCGAATCAATTTTGCCCTGGCGTTCCAACTGCAGCAACAAGCACTCGCGCAAGTCGCGCGCGCCCACGCCGGCCGGTTCGAAGGATCGGATTACCGTCAGCGTTTCCTCCACCACCTCACGATCGCAACCGGTAGCCTCCGCCAGCTCTTCCACGGTCACCTGCAAAAACCCGTTGTCGTCGATGTTGCCGATGATTTCCTCGGCCACCGTCATTTCCTCCAAATCCAAATCGCTCATCTTGGATTGTTCCATCAACAAATCCTGCAGCGATATGCCGCTCGTGATGGACTCCATCATAAACTGCCGGCGCTCATCATCGTCTTCGCTGGGGCGTGCAATAGGCGCTACTTGGGAAGCACTAAAATGATCGCGCCATTCCTCGCTCATCTCGGCGAGGCGCTCGAGTTCTTTGCTGAAGGCATCCACCGGCTCACCATTGCTCTCCGCGGTGGGATCTACTTGCGTGCCCTCGGGCGGCTGAATTTCCGGTGGTTCGCCACGGGCTTCGGCAGTAGCATCGCCGTTTTCAGCCGGAGCCGCTTCATCGGGCGAAAGCTCCTCGAGCACAGGATTTCCCTGCAACTCCTTGTTGATCATTGAACGCAAATCCAGTATCGGCGCTTGCAGGAAGGCCAGCGACTGCTGCATCTGCGGAGACATGACCTGCATTTGCGCAAGTCTCTGCCCCAATTGCATTCTCGGTTCAAAAGCCATAGGTTGGGCGGCTGTCTATTGATACCGTTTTTAGCCCCCTAAGGCAAGACCAATGGCACGAAAACTGCTAGTACTTTAATCCGCCGAAAAGGATTCCACAAATATATCCACATTAGCCCAAAGCGTAACGTGTGAATGAAATTTAATTGTGCCTCTTCCACCCACGCCGTAGCCTCCCGCGCATGGAGGAGGTTCGGTTCACCATTTTTGGCAGCGGTAGCGGCGGCAATGCTGCGTACTTGGAAACGCCCGGTGCGCGTGTGCTCGTCGATTGCGGTTTCAGTGCCAAACGCATTCGCAATGCACTGCTCGCGCTCGATCGCACCCCCGAACGGCTCGATGGCATTCTCATCACCCATGAACATTCCGACCACATCACCGGCCTGCGCGTGCTGGCCGCCAAGCTCGGCATTCCGGTTTATTGCAACCGCCATACCGCCGATGAAATCCGGCACATTCACAAATGCGATTTTGAGTTTCGGATTTTCGAAACCGGGCATCCCTTTGAAGTAGGCGACCTCACCGTCGAAACTTTCCCCGTGCCGCACGACTCCATTGAGCCGGTTGGCTTTGTGATTCACACCCCCGCCGCGCGCATCGGCTGGCTCACCGATCTTGGCCACGGCACCCGCCTCATTGCCGATCGCGTGCGCGAATGCGAAATTCTCCTGCTCGAAACCAATCACGACCTTGATCTCCTGCGCAACGATCCGCTTCGCCCGCCGCACCTCAAGCAACGCATCACCAGCCGGCACGGCCATCTTTCCAACGAAGGCGCCGCTGATTTTCTGGAGCAGATTTTGCATCCAAACCTCCGGCATCTGTATTGCGTTCACCTCAGCAGCGACTGCAATACGCCCGAAATTGTCCGGGCCGAACTCACTGCCAAACTCGATGCCCTCGGTGCCAGCCACGTCCAGGTGCATCTCACCGAGCAATCCGCCCCCTGCCCCACGCTCGTTTTGCCCATAAATTTGGCGCAAAAATCCGTTGCCACCGTGGCGGCAGCCCTTTAGGCTTTCTTCCGTACCAGATATTTGCGCGGGCCCAACCTGCGCAAAAACCCAACAACCCAACCAACCAACCCTCCACAATCTATGTCAGAAAAAATTGGATTCGTCGGCGTAGGGCGCATGGGCGCCAATATGGCCCGACGCCTCAAGGAACAAAACTTCAACGTCACCGCCGTCTTTGACGTCAACACCCCCGCCGCACAATCGTTGGCGGAAGAAATCGGCGCACGCCATTGCGCTAAACTGCCGGAAGTCACTAAGCACTCCGACATCATCATCACCGTCGTCACTGACGACAAGGCGATGAAAAGCATCTTCAACGGCAGCGGCTCACTGCTCGCCCGCTCCAAAGGTCGCCTCTTTATTAACTGCGCCACCATCAGCCCTGCCACCCACATCAAGGTCGAGGAATGGGCCGCCAAACACGAAGCCCAAACCCTCGAAGCCTGCATGGCCAGCTCCATCACCCAAGCCCGCAACGGCACTCTCTATTTAATGTGCGCCGGTGCCGAGGAAGCCTTCGCTCGCGCCGAGCCTGTGCTTGACGCACTTTCCATCACCAACAAATACATCGGCCCCGCCGGCAGCGCCGCCAAGCTCAAGGCGTTGCTGAATATGGTGATGAACATCAATACCGCCGGTCTCGCCGAAGGCCTCGGCCTCGCCGATTCTCTCGGATTGGATCTCAGCATCGTCCGCGAAATCTTCAGCCAAACCGGCGCCAACAGCCGCGTGCTGGAAACCGATGGTGAAGATATGGTCATCAAAGATCACGAATGCTACTTCAGCGCCGCCCACGCCGCCAAAGACAGCGGCATCGCCCTCAAACTCGCTGACGAAGAAAAACTAAAACTCCCCCTCGCCAAAGCCGCCTGCAAGCAATACGAAAAAATGACCGGCATGGGCTTGGGCCACCTCGACAAATCCGGCATCGCCGAACTCACATTCAAAGGCCGGACGCTGCATTCAAATTAAGTAGCCGGCACCCAACGCTGCGCGGCCAAGGCCAGCACGAACAGGCCCAAAAACGCCGCCGCCAATTCCGTTGGCGCGTGGGCCACAGCGAGGAGGTCCACTAAAACAATCCCCGCGAGCAGTCCGCCCACCGTGCGGCCGATGTCGCGTTGTTCGGCCCAAAAGGTGGATCGCAAACTGCGAACCACCCACAGCACCAAAATGGCTCCCACCAACAGCACGTCTTTTCGCGCGTCACCCACGTTCACCGTTAACGCCAAAACCACCGGCAACGCCAGCAACGCGCACGGCCAATACCGCACCGGCCCATCCGCGCTTTCCACTTTTGCCAAACAACTCAGGCCGGCGACATAGGCAAACAAAACCAGCGCCGTCCAGACCGCAGCGCCGCTATGAAGGTGCGCGAAGAAAGTCGCCTTTTCGCCCGTGGTGCCAAATGCAAAACACGCTGCCAACACCACGAGCAACAACCGACACACCGCAATAAGTCCCGGCGACCATTCGGTTTTTTTGTGGATGAAGTTATAAAGCAAAATGCAATTGAACAACGCCAACGCCAGCAACGCCGTAGCCCCGCCCGGAATGGAGAGCAACCCCGTGCCCGTCGCCAACAAGCCGATACCCAAATACCAAACCGTTTTTTCCTCAATCGCCCCACTGGGAATGGGTCGCTCGGGGCGATGCTCGTGATCGAAGGCAACGTCGCAAGCATCATTGAGCACCATCCCGCCCAAGTACATCGCCGTGGCCCCGCTGGCGAGCCACGCGAACATCGCCCAATCCATCCGAAACGAATCGCT
>JAPKEI010000002.1 GCA_028872685.1 Verrucomicrobiota bacterium
CGCCGCATGCTCAGCGCGGTTGCGACGCGCAAGCATGGAGCGTGAGCGAGGCGATTCGGGTATGGAAAATTTTGAATGAACATGATTAATAAAACACAAATTGAATTTGAGGGAATCCTCGATGACTATTTCGAAGTTGCTTTGCGGGAGAACCCAGTTTGGGCGAATACGCTGGGCTTGCGCGCTGGAGAGGGGAAACTGGGTGCCACCGGATTGGCGGTGGCCAAGCGGGGAGAGGGTCTTCGTAAGCGAACGCTGGACAAATTGGAACGACTGGCGGTCCATGAATTGAGCGCGGAGCAGCATCTTGACCGCTTGGCATTGCGAGCGATGTTGTTGGCTGAATGTGAGGATTATGAACGCGGGGTACATCAGCTTGATCCGGATGCAGTGGATTATGTGTTTGGCGTGCTGCTACATGAATTGCAACGGGGCGAGGATGAACCCGCCCGGGCCAAGCGCAATGTGCGCGGGTTGTTGAAGGAGACGCCGAAGTATCTTACGGGGTCTGCGAAAATGATTGACCGGCCGGAGCGCGTTTGGCGGAAAATCATGCAGCAATCCGTCGCGGGTGCGCAGGCGTTGTTTGAGGCGGTGGAAACTTTTTTGGGGTCAAACGACGCAAAGTTGATTGCCTCCGCCCAGGGCGCGGTGGGGCGTTATCACGATGCGGTGATGGCGCGACCTTTGGCACCGCGCAATTCATTCGCGCTCGGCGCGGAGCGTTTGCAACGGCGTGTGAACGATGAGTTGGGGCTCGATTATACTTTGGGACAGGTAGAGGCCGTGGCGTTGGCGGAGGCGGATCGGATTGGTGAGTTGTTGAAAGCAGCCTGCGCAAAGCATGCTAAAGGCAAATCAGCGGAGGCCATTATCGAAATGGCGCGCGCGAAATGGAAACCAGAAGGAGAATTATTGGCGGTGTATCGCTCGGAAACCAATCGTGTGGCAAAGGGGTTTAAGGTGGCTAAGGCGGTGACGTTTCCGAAGGGTGACGAATTGCAGGTGCGGCTCGTGCCGGAGTTTATGCGACACTTGTATCCGACGGCAGCGTATTCATCGCCGGGGCCATTCGAGAAGCGTCAGCGCGGAATATTTTGGGTGAATGATTTGAGTCTTACCAAAACCACAGCGGCCGAGAAATTAGCAGAGGTGCAGCAGCACTTTGGGATTTCGCTCACGTCCGCACATGAGGCGTATCCGGGGCATCATTTGCAATTCGTCACTGCCAACAACCACGCGCGCAAGTGGCGACCGCTGTTCGCGCACGCAGTCTTTTATGAAGGGTGGACGCTTTGGTGCGAGCAAATGATGACGGATCTGAAAATTGATAGATCGCCGTGGACCCACATCATCCAACTCCACGATGCTCTTTGGCGCGTGCATCGCATCCTCGTGGATTTACGTTTGCAGTCGGGCCGTTACACATACGAGCAAGGCGTGAAGCATTTACAAAAGTTTGTGGGCTTTACCAAGGCCCGCGCCGAGGCGGATGTGAACTGGTATACCAGCTCACCAGCTGTGCCGATGAGCTACTGGCTTGGCCGCTTAGAGAACGCGCGGCTGCACAAGCGCTTGGTGCAAGGCCGTGGCTGGAGCCTCAAACAGTTTAATGACTGGTTGCTTTCCTTCGGCACGCTACCGCAAAGTTGGCTTGAGAAGTACGGTCTCGATTGAGTTTGTCTGATTTTTGGCTCGCAACTGGCGTACATTTTGACATCTTCCCGCGCATGGAATTACTGCCATTTGGAGATCTCGCCCCATACAAGCCGCGTGCCTTTGTGCCAGCGGACCTCAAGCTCGACAGCTGGGAAGCCATCGAGCCGTTTTTCAACCAACTGGCTGAGCGCATCGTTGGCTGCGAATCTGTGGCCGATCTGGAGGCGTGGATCCTGGAGGTCAGCGAATTAAGCGCGATACTCGATGAAGATGGCTCGCGCCGTTACATCGCCATGACCTGTCACACGTCTAATGAGCACGCGAAAAAAGGCTACCTTGATTTTGTGGAGAACATCGAGCCGGGCCTGAAGGAGGGCTTCTTTCAGTTATCCAAATTATTTGTAGAACATCCCCAGCGCGGCAATCTTCCGGAAGCACGCTACGAAGTGCTTGATCGTGATTGGGCGTCGTACGTGGAATTATTTCGCGAAGAAAACGTACCGCTGGAAACGCAGGAGACTAAACTCGGCCAGGAGTATCAGGAAATGATGGGCGCGTTGACGGTTGATTTTCAGGGTGAGGAAAAGACGCTTGTGCAGATGGGTGTGTATTTGCAGGAAAACGATCGTGCGCTACGGCAGGAAGCGTGGGAACTCGTCGCCAACAAACGTCTCGAAGTGGCGGATGCGTGTGATGAGCAGTTTGAAAAGCTGATGGCACTGCGTGTGCAAATCTCGGCCAACGCGGGCTTTAAGGATTACCGCGAGTTCAAGCATGTCTCGAAGGGACGTTTTGATTATCAGCCGGACGATTGCTTTAAATTCCATGAAGCGGTGGAGACACTGGTGATGCCGCTTTACAATGAACTGCTTGCTGAGCGGGGCGAGCAAATGAAACTTGATAGTTTGCGTCCGTGGGACACCGGCGTGGATCCGATGGGTCGCGCCCCGCTCAAGCCTTTCACTGATGTGGATGACATGGTTGCCCGCACCAAAAATATTTTTAATCACGTCGATGACGAATTGGCCGGCGGCTTCCAGACGATGCGCGATCACAAGTTGCTTGATCTTGCCAATCGCAAAGGCAAAGCGCCCGGCGGGTACCAGAGTAGTCTGCCCGAGGCGCGCTTGCCGTTTATTTTCATGAACGCTGTGGGTTTGCAGCGTGATGTGGAAACGCTTCTGCACGAGGCCGGTCACGCCTTCCACACGCTCGCCGCTCAGAAGGAGGATATTCATCATTATCAACACGCGCCGCTTGAATTTTGTGAAGTGGCCTCGATGAGCATGGAGTTAATCGGCAACGAGCATCTCGAAGAATTTTATGGTGAAGAAGAAGCCGCCCGCGCTCGCCGCGAACATCTCGAAGGCATTATTACAATCTTCCCATGGATCGCCACCGTCGATGCCTTCCAGCATTGGATTTATACCCACCCCGATCACACCCGTGCCGAGCGTGATGCCCAATGGATGGAACTGCGCACGCGCTTTGGTGGCGATATTGACTGGACTGGTCACGAGCAGTCCCACCTCAAGCTTTGGCATCGGCAGTTGCACATTTTTCTCATCCCGTTTTATTACATCGAATACGGTATTGCGCAGCTTGGTGCGTTGTGGGTTTGGAAAAACAGCAAAGGCGATCGTGCCAAAGCACTGGCCGACTACAAAAACGCCCTCGCGCTGGGCGGCTCGCGGCCATTGCCGGAGTTGTTTCAAGCGGCCGGCGCGCCCTTTAGTTTCGATACCGAAGCCTTCAAGCCGCTGATTGAACTGGTGCAAACCGAGTTGGCTGCGTTAAAGTAACGCGTGCTTGATGACAGGCCATATATGCGTGAGCCGGATTGGCGTCCGGAAACCACGCACGGCGGAACCCCAATGTGGGGATGGCTCATTATTGCCAATGTGCTCTGTTACGCATTGCAGCAAACGATTTTCGAGGATTACGGGTTCCTTCCGAAACTCGTATTGAGTCCAGACTTGTTGGAGCAAGGGCACGTTTATCAGTTGCTAACGTTTCAGTTTTTGCACGGCGGCCTCTTCCACATCATCATCAACTGCCTAATGATATGGATGATTGGAAAACCCATTGAAGAGGCACTAGGAAAACGGCGGTTGCTTTCTCTGTATCTACTTTCCGGCATTGCGGGTGGTTTGATCCAGTGCGGCTTAGCTTGGACAGAAATTAATCCCACCGGCGGGGTGGTCGGCGCATCGGCCGGTGTGTTCGGGCTAATTGCGGCTTTTGCGCTTTTGCAGTGGAACCGCGAGATGACCATTTTGTTGATGTTCATCATCCCTGTGCGTATTCGCGCAAAATATTTACTCATCGCGCTGGCCGTTATTGGTTTTCTGGGGGTGCTTAGTCAGCGGCAAGACGTCACTGGGCAAGGTTCGCTTGTGGCGCACGGGGCGCACTTGGGTGGATTGCTTGGAGGAGTGTTTTTCATTCTCGCCTTTGTGCAGGGCGGCACTTGGGCGGGCGCGGAACCGTGGTGGCAGCGGGTTTCGGAGCGTTGGAATGAACGCAAAGTGGTGACCATCGATGGCGGTGCTCGGGCTTATCCGCGAGATCGCTCGAGCGGAAAGGCCCAGAAAGTTGAGTTCGTGGAGGAAAACATCGACACCATTCTCGACAAAATTTCTGAAAAGGGAATGAATAGCCTCACCGACAAGGAACGCGCGGTGCTCGACAAAGCTGCCAAAAAATAGTCGTTAGCGACTTGCGCTCGACGCGACCCGCCTCCTGTTTTATTCTCACCCCAGATGATACCGCGCTATTCACGCCCCGAGATGCGGGCAATTTGGACTGACGAAAACAAGCTCGACCTCTGGCTACAAATCGAGCTGCACGCCAGCGAGGCTCTGGTGAAGGAGGGCATTGTGCCTAAAGCCGACTTCGTAAAAATGAAGGCGGGCGCGAAGAAATGCTTCGCCAATCTCCCTGCACTCGTGCGGCGGCAGAAAAAACTCGAGCGCACGCTCAATCACGATGTTATCGGTTTCACCACAGCGGTGGCTGAGAAAATCAATCACAAGGCCAGTCGTTGGCTGCATTTTGGGCTGACTTCCAGCGATATTGTGGACACCGCGTTTGCCGCGCAAATGAAACAGAGTGCTGAAATTCTCATCGCTGATGTGAAGAAAGTCCGGAAGTCCATCGCCAAGCAAGCGCGCAAACATAAATTCACCGTTTGCATTGGGCGCAGCCACGGCATCCAAGCTGAGCCCACCACCTTCGGGCTGAAGATGGCGCTGATGTATGATGAATTTGGCCGCGCACTTTCACGACTGGAACGCTGCAAAGAAGTGGCCTCCATTGGTAAACTCTCCGGCGCGGTTGGTACCAACGCGCATTTGCCGCCGCGCGTGGAGAATTATGTTTGCAAAAAGCTCGGGCTCAAAGTCGCTCCGCTCGCCACGCAAGTTGTGCAGCGTGATAACCACGCAGAGTTTCTGAACGCCATCGCCGTGGTCGGTGCCAGCATCGAGCGCTGGGCGGTGGAATTCCGTCACTTGCAACGCACCGAGGTGCTTGAGGCTGAGGAGCCCTTCACCAAAGGTCAAAAGGGCAGCAGTGCCATGCCGCACAAGCGCAACCCCATCACGTGGGAACGTCTCAGCGGTCTCTCCCGAGTTCTTCGCGGCAACGCATTGGCCGCTATGGAAAATGTTGCCCTTTGGCACGAACGCGACATCTCCCACAGCAGCGTCGAGCGTATTATTTTCCCGGATTCCTGCACTCTGCTCGATTATATGTTTTCATTACTCGAACGCATGATGGATGGCCTGAATGTATATCCGAAAAACATGCAAAAAAATCTAGGCCTAAGCCTCGGGATGTGGAACAGCCAAACTGTCCTACTCGCCCTCATCCGCAAGGGCCTCACGCGAGAGGCGGCCTATTCTCTGGTGCAAAGCGCGGCGATGGAAACGTGGGCGGTAAAACACGCCGGTCGTGATGACGCCAATTTCCTCGACCAACTGATGGCCGACTCCAACGTGGCAAAGCATTTTAAAGCCAGTGAGCTGGAAAGATTGTGCTCTGTGGAGTTCCACCAAAAACACATCAACGCGCGCTTCAAGAAGCTCGGGCTCTAATTTTTCCGATTCAATAAATATCCCGCGAGGGCCTCTAGCGCGATGGCCTTGCCTTTAAAGGGTTTGAGGGCGGCGAAAGCTTTGGTGGTTAATTGTTCGGCAATTTTCTTTGATTTTTCCAAACCGACAATCGCGGGGTAGGTGGCCTTGGCCGCAGCTTGATCTTTGCCGGCGGTTTTTCCAAGTTGCTGGGTGGTCTGGGTGACATCGAGAATGTCGTCAATCACTTGGAATGCTAGCCCTACATGATAACCAAAATCAGTGAGCGCCTTGAGTTGGGTTGGCGTGCAGTTGGCACTCATTCCTCCGAGGCGCACGGAGCAAGTGAGCAGCGCGCTGGTTTTGCGTTCGTGGATGTAGCGCAGTTGGGGGAGGGTGAGTTGTTTGCTTTCGCCTTCGAGATCGGCTACTTGTCCGGCAATGAGTTGCAGTGAACCGGCTGTTTCTGTGAGTTCGGCAATCAGTGTTGCGTGGGGATAACGCGGCCAACCACGAGCTTTGGCGGCGATTTCAAATGCCTGTGTGAGCAGCGCGTCACCCGCGAGAATGGCGATACCTTCGCCATAAACTTTATGGCTGGTGGGGCGACCACGCCGGAAATCGTCGTTGTCCATCGAGGGTAAATCATCGTGGACGAGTGAATAGGTGTGGATGCATTCCACGGCACAGGCCAACGGCATGGCATCACCCAACTTGCCGTTACAGGCCTCCGCAGCGGCGAAGGTGAGCAGCGGACGGATACGTTTCCCGCCTGCAAACAGGCTGTATCGCATTGCCTGGTGGAGGGTGGCGGGCTTGGTGCGTGCGGTGGGGAGGTAATGGCCGAGGGCAGTATCCACCTGTTTGGCCCGTTGACGGGAGTATTTCTTGAGCTCAAATGCGCGGTTTTCGGACACGCGAGGGTTTTAATGCCTGTAGGCTGCGGCGGCAATGCCCGATTTTCTGCTTGCACCTCCGGCTGGAGCCTGTATTTTCCATTCCCTTTAATGAATACAGAACTTTGCAATGAAGCCGTGACTTTGGTCGGGAACCCTAACATTCTTGTTAATCTTGTATCCGCACGCGTACGCCAGCTCAATTCCGGCTCCAGTCGCCCACTGATCGACAATCCGTTGCTCGGTTCGGCCGACATGGCACTTACGGAGTTGGTGGAAAAGAAAATGGAGTTTTCCATTCTTGATGAAGAGATGGCCTCCGAGGTGAAAAAAGCCAAGAAGCGCCGCAAATAACCGGCGCTCCAGATTTTGTTGGCCGGATTTATTCCGGCCTTTTTTATGCCTGCCAAAAAAGACAGCACGGACATCATTACCAACTCTAAGGCGCGTCGGGATTATGAAATCATCGAGACGCTTGAAGCGGGGTTGGTACTGCGTGGCACCGAAGTGAAATCGCTCCGCGCCGGCAAAGGTCAAATCCGGGAAGCCTTCGCACGCGTGGATAATCATGGTCAGCTATGGCTGATGAATTGTCACATCGACGAATATACCCACGGCAACCGGCACAACCACGAACCGACGGCCTCGCGTCGTTTGTTGTTGCATCGCCGCCAAATCGACCGTTTGCAGGGGTTGACCCAAGCCAAAGGGTTGTCCATTTTGCCGCTCAAACTTTACTGGAAGGACGGGCTGGTAAAAGTCTTGCTTGGCATCGGCCAAGGCAAGCGCAAGGGTGACAAGCGTGAAACCATAAAGAAACGCGAAAGCGATCGCAGTCTCCGGCGAGTGATGATGCACTCGATAAAGGGTCGATGATGGCACAAAAAAACGCGACTGCTTCCAGTCGCGTTTCAAATTTTCTGGGGCGTAAGGTTACGCCTTCTTTTCAGGTTTCTTCCAATTACGCTTGGGCGCTTTGGTGATGAGTCCCTTCTTGATGGCACTCGCGGCCACGCGGACATATTTCACCGTGCCATTCTCGGTGATGATTTTCACGCGCTGAAGATTCGGGATGAACAGGCGCTTATTAACCTTTGTGACGTGACGGCCAATGCCGCCTTCCTTTTTCGCCTTACCGCTGCGGGAAATAGTGCCGCCCACGTGCGGGCGTTTTCCGGTGATTTTGCATACTCTAGCCATAATATTTTTCCCTTACGGGGCGCGGAGAATACCAGTCCAAGGCGAACTGGCAAGCCCTATTTATGTGTTTTCATAGGGTTCTTTCGGCAATTGCGATTTTTATCTCCGCCAAGGCCAGCTCCAGCGGCTTGACGCCTTGGTCGCCTTGGCCGTGAATTCGGAGGGCAACGCTGTCGGATTCCTGTTCTTTTTTGCCAAGCACGAGCATCGTGTGGACTTTATTCATCTCGGCATCGCGGATTTTGCCGCCGATTTTGTTGCCAGAAAAATCCGCGCCGCAACGGATGCCGGCGGTTTTAAGTTGGTCTAAGATTTGCCCGGCGTACTCATTTTGATGCTCGGTGATGGGCAACACACGCACTTGCTCGGGCGCAAGCCATAGTGGGAAGTTGCCGGCAAAGTGCTCGATGAGAATGCCCATGAACCGCTCGAAGCTACCAAAAGGAGCGCGGTGGATCATCACGGGTTGGTGGGGGGCATTGTCCGCGCCAATGTATTCGAGGCCGAAGCGTTCGGGGAGATTGTAATCAAGCTGTACGGTGCCGAGCTGCCATTCGCGCCCCAGGCAATCCTTCACCATAAAATCAAGCTTCGGCCCGTAAAATGCTGCTTCGCCGGTCACGGTTTCGTGTGGGATATTCATATCCGTCGCCACGCGCGCGAGCGTTGCCTCGGCGGCGTCCCAGTGGGCGGGGCTGCCGGTGTACTTGTCGCTGCCCGGTTCGCGCAGGCTCACTTGTACGCGAAAATCCTCGAGACCGAGGGTCTTCAGTGTTTTGAGTGTGAGATCAACCGTATCGCGCATCTCCGCTTCCACCTGTTCCTGCATACAAAAAAGATGGGCATCATCCTGCGTGAGCCCACGCACGCGCGTCATACCGCTCAGCTCGCCGCTTTGTTCATAGCGATACACCGTGCCGAACTCCGCCAGCCGAATGGGCAGCTCGCGGTAGCTGTGTTTCTGCGCCGCATAAATCTGGATGTGATGCGGGCAATTCATCGGCTTAAGGAGGTATTCCTCGTTTTCATCCACTTGGATGGTCGGGTACTGGCTCTCTTTGTAAAACGGAAAATGCCCGGACTTTTTATAAAGCTCAATGCTTCCGATATGCGGTGTGAAGACAGGATTGTATCCGCGCTGAGTCAGCTCGCCCTGCATGAAATTTTGCAACTCTGAGCGCACGATGCCGCCCTTGGGCATCCATAGCACTAACCCTTGGCCCACTAATGGCGATAGGGTGAAGAGTCCCTGTTCGCGGCCAATTTTGCGGTGGTCGCGCTTCGCTGCCTCCTCGCGCATCTCGAGCCATTCGTTGAGCTGCGTTTTGTTTTTAAACGCAGTCCCATAAATGCGCTGCAACTGCGGGTTTTTTTCGTTGCCACGATAATACGCCGCCGCCAGCCGCAGCAATTTGAAAGCCTTCACATTCCCCGTTCGCGGCACGTGCGGTCCGGCGCAAAGGTCGGAGAATTCTCCATTGCGAAAAAACGTGATGGTTTCTCCCTCCGGAATGTCATCTATTCGCTCCAGTTTGAAGGGCTGATCCAGCTTCGCGTAATGCGCCTTGGCCTGCTCGCGCGTCTTTTCGGAAACCTCAAAGGTCTGGTTTTCCTTTACCACTTTCTTCATCACCGCCTCGATTTTCTCAAAATCATCAGGCGTGAACCGATGCTCCAAGTCGAAGTCATAATAAAACCCTTCATCCGTCGGCGGCCCAATATCCAGTTTCGCCTCCGGCCAAATCCTCAGCACCGCCGTGGCCAGCACGTGCGCACACGAATGCCGAATCCGCGACAGTCCGTCCATTTCCCGACGCTCTTCCAGCGTCTTCCGTTCCACCTCAGTCTTAGCACCTTCCATTCGCCGCGTTGTTTAGCGTAAAAACAAGGCTGGGAAAAGGAAATTGGATTTACCGATCGCTTTTTGGGCTGACTCTGCAACTCATTTGCGGTAGTTTCACCTCATGAAGGAGTGGATTTCAGACTACATCGCGGCCGAACGCAAGGCGCTCGATACCATCCCTGTGGACAAAGTCGCCGCAGCCATCGAGACGGTAAAGCAGGCGCTGCAAAATGACCGGCAAATTTTTGTGTTTGGCAATGGCGGAAGCGCGTCGAATTGTTCGCACTTTGCCACCGACCTCGGCAAAGGCTCGTCGGATTCGGTGGGCAAACGGTTCAAGGTTTTTTGTCTCAACGATAATGTCAGTTGGATGACCGCCATTGGCAATGATTACAGCTACGACGATATCTATCGCCGACAACTGGAAAATTATGGCCAACCTGGCGACGTGGTGCTGACGATGAGCGTGAGCGGTAGTTCGCCGAATCTCACCGCCGCGTGCGAGTGGGCGAAGGAAAAGGGGCTGCATATCATCGCCCTCATCGGCGGTAAGCGCGGTAAGCTCGCCGACCTCGCCGACAACTGCATCGTCATTGACGAAACCCACTACGGCCGCGCCGAGGATTGTCAGATGGGAATCGCCCATATGATTTGCTACGCCTTTATAGAAAACCCCGAGTGGGCAGAGTGATTTTTCCGGCAGCACATTATGCCTGCCACAGACGCCATTCGCAGCAAGGTCAGCGAGCTGCCGCATAAACCCGGTATTTATCTAATGAAAGACCGGTTGGGCACGGTCATTTACGTGGGCAAAGCGCGCGACCTTCGCAAGCGCGTGAGCCAATATTTTCATCCCTCGCGCCGGATGGGTTGGGATGTGAAATTCCGCGCGCTGGTAGATGCCATTCACGATTTCGATGTGCACGCCGTAAAAGGCGAGGCCGAAGCATTGCTGCTTGAGAGCCGCCTCATCAAGCAATTCAAGCCGCGCTACAACATCAGTTTTCGCGATGATAAGCGCTACTTGATGCTCAAGGTGAATCTCAATGACCCGATCCCTCGATTTGCCCTCACGCGGCTGAAGATTGATGATAACGCGCGTTACTTTGGTCCCTTCCCCAGCGGCAGTGCCCTAAAGCGCACGCTGGACCTTGCGCGCCACAAGTTCAACCTGCGTGGCTGCAAACCTTTTACGCCCTCTGAGAACGATTACAAACATTGCCTCTACGGCCACCTAGAAGTCTGCAGCGCGCCGTGCGTGGAGAAAGTCACGCGCGAGCAATACCGAATGCAGGTTGAAAACGCCTGCGATTTTCTGGATGGTGAATGCACTGAAATTCTCGGCGAACTAGAGGCCGCGATGCACAAAGCTGCCGAGTCGCGTGACTACGAGCGTGCTGCCAAGTTGCGCGACCAAATCGACGCGCTCCGTGTCACCACCCGAAAAACCACGCGTTACCACCGCCTCCCGAACCAGTTGCCGCTCGCTATCGATCCTGACCGCGACTTGGCCCAACTCGCCGATGAGTTGGGCCTCACCGTGCCGCCCGCGCGCATTGAGGGCTTCGATATATCGAACATCAGCGGCACGTTTATGGTTGCCTCGATGGTTGTCTTCCGGAATGGCCGCCCCGCCAACGCCGAGTATCGCCGTTACAAGATGAAGGCCGTAAAATCACAGGATGATTTCGCCTGCATGGCCGAGGCGGTGTCCCGCCGTTATACACGCCTCAAAAAGGAAAAGCGTCCGATGCCTAATCTCGTTCTTGTAGACGGCGGCAAAGGCCAACTCAACGCCGCCATTACCGAGCTTACGAAGCTGGGGTTATCGGAAATACTAACCATTGGGTTGGCTAAGGAATTCGAGGAAATTCACCGCTCGAATGAAACTGCGCCGTTGCGATTGGGTTTAGACAACGCTGCATTGAAACTCCTGCAACGGGTGCGCGATGAATCCCACCGTTTCGCCAACGCCTTCAACGCCGAGCTTCGCCTAAAGAAAATTTCCGAAAGCGTGCTAGATGAGTTCCCCGGCATCGGTGACAACCGCAAGGAATCATTGCTGAAACACTTTGGGAGTCTTCAAAGATTGCGCGAAGCGACTGTGGAGAAAATAATCGATGTGCCGGGGTTTGGCCGCAAGAGTGCTGAGGCGTTGCGGGAATATTTAGACGCCCGGTAGGGACGGCGTTGCGTGTCTGCAAGAGCCTACCGAACGCGTTGCGCCCCCGCGTAAACATTCATCGTTTTTCCACGCACAAACCCAGCCAGCGTCTGCCGGCTGTCCTGTGCGAACTCAACCGCCAAGGACGAAGGTGCGGACACGGCGGCCACAATGGGAATGCGTGCGGCCAAGGCTTTCTGCATAATTTCAAACGAAGCGCGGCCGCTCACCAGCAGAATGCTCTGCGAAAGGTCGACTTGGTCAAGAAAGGCATTGCCGATGACTTTATCCACCGCATTGTGGCGCCCGACGTCTTCGCGGCTGACGGTGAGAAATCCGTCCATCGAAAACAACCCCGCCGCGTGCAAGCCCCCGGTTTGGTCGAAGGTTGGCTGCGCCACTCGCAATTTATCCGGTAGCGATGCCAGCATTTTGGCACTGACTTCTAATTGGTTTTCCACCGGTGGAAATTGTTGATGCACGCTCTCAATGCTCGCCTTCCCGCAGAGGCCACAACTGGAGCTGGCGAAAAAATGGCGTGTGAGTTGGCCGAAATCCACATCCACTTCCGGTGTGAGAAACACATTCATTGTGTTGCCTAGTTGCGCTGCCTCGCCTTCGCGGCAATGGGCAATCTCGCTGACATCCTGTCGATGATGGATAATGTTTTCCGTTACCAAAAACCCCGCGGCCAATTCCTCGTCGTGTCCCGGCGTGCGCATGGTTATGGCGATGCTTCGCCCACGCACACGGATTTCCAGCGGTTCTTCGGTAGCCACAGCATCAGATTCAGTTGGCTGAAGGCCTCCTTCTTTCCAGCGTTGAATTTTGACTGTTTTGGATTCCTGCATCAATTAGTCCTCCGCTGGTTCTACGCGCACGGCGCAAACTTTTAGCTCGGCGGTTTCAGTGATGGGATCGTAGCCGGAGCCGGTGAGGATGTTCACGGGCACGTCGTTGAAACTAAAGCTACAAAACACCGTGCCGGGCGGCGACTGGTCGGAAGCGCGCACGCGGATTTTTACGGTGCCACGGCGGCTTGTGAGGTTGGCGAAACCGCCGTCGGTTAGTTGTAATTTAACGACGTCGCTCGGGTGCACCTCGAGCGATTCTTCAGAAAGTAAATAATCGATGCCCGCCGAACGGCCAGTCTGGGTGCGAGTGTGGTAGGCTTGCAGCCGGCGACCGGTGGTGAGCCACACGGGGTAATCTTCGTCCACCACCTCGGCGGGGTCACGGTATTTAACGAGGCTGAACAGACCACGGCCATTTTTGAATTCGCCCTCGTGCAGTATCGGCGTGCCGGGATGGTCTTTTTCCGGCACGGGCCACTGGTACTCGGCGTTTTCGATGCGGTCCCAATCAAGCCCCGTATAGATGGGCGAAAGTCCGCAGACTTCATTGAACACATCCTTAGCAGATTCATATTCAAAACCAGGAATGCCGAGCCTTTGAGCGATTTGGGAAACAATCCACCAGTCCGGCCGGGCCTCGCCTTGCGGCGGCACAGCTTGACGCAGCCGTTGCACACGACGTTCAGTGTTGACGCACACGCCATCGGTTTCCCCAAAGGCAGTGGCGGGCAAAACTACATCCGCCAGCTCGGCGGTTTCAGTGCGGAAAATATCTATGAGCACCAAGTGGTCCAGTGATTCCAGAGAGTGCTGGCAATGGGCACGATCGGGGTCGGACACCAGTGTGTTTTCGCCATTGATGATCATCGCGTGAATGGACTTGCCGCATTCGTTCAGCGCGGTGACTTTGGTGATGCCTTTTTCCGAATCGATTTCTCGGCCATAAAGTTTGCTGAATTTTTCCTGATTGGCCGGATCATTCACAGGTTGAAAACCGGGGTAATTGGCCGGCACCGCGCCGGAATCGCCCGCGCCTTGAATATTGTTCTGCCCGCGCATCGGGTTAATACCCGTGCCTTCGCGCCCGAGGTTGCCGGTCATCAAGGCGAGATTGCAAAGACTCTGTACGTTGTCCACGCCGCAAATGTGCTCGGTGATGCCGAGCGTGTAATAGATCGCCCCCCGATCGGCTGCGCCATACATTCGCGCAGCTTTTTCGATGTCTGCCGGATTAAGGCCGGTGATTTCGGCGGCCCATTCGGGAGTGAAGGGTTTGAGGTGTTCAAGAAATTCATCGGCACCTTTCGTGCGTTCGGCGATGAATTCGTTGTCCGCCAAACCGTCACGGGCAATCACGTGCGCCATGCCGAGGAGAAGGGCGACATCCGAGCCCACGCGCAGCGGCAAATAAAGATGCGCTATACCCGCGAGCGGGATTTTGCGCGGGTCAGCAACAATCATTTTCGCGCCGCGCTGGAGTGCCTGTTTGATGCGCGTGGCGGCCACCGGGTGGCACTCAGTCATATTGGTGCCGATGCAGAAAAACACGTCCGGCTTGTCCATGTCCGAGAGGGGGTTGGACATAGCTCCGCGGCCGATGGTGGCCGCCAGACCGGCGACCGTGGGGGCGTGTCAAGCACGGCTACAATTATCAATCTGATTCGTGCCGAATCCCGCACGAATAAATTTTTGCATCGTGTAAGCCGCCTCGTTCGGCGCGCGTCCAGAAGCGACGCCGTATACTGCATGGCGGCCGTGTTTCTTTAGCACTTTACGAAAACCCTCAGCGGCCCGGTCCAACGCGATATTCCAATCCACTTCGTGCAGTTCGCCATCGTCGCCTCGCACGAGTGGTTTAGTGAGGCGGTCTTCGTGTTGCACAAAGTCGAAAGCAAATTGACCTTTGATGCACAGCGCGCCCTCATTAGCGGGGCCGTCCATCGCTGGTTGGATGCCGACCAGTCGATCCTCTTTGGAAAGTAAATCAACTTGGCAACCGACGCCGCAGTAGGGGCATACGGAGCGGGTTTTTTCCAGCTCACCCGGCAGCGATTCGGCGCGCATCGCCTTGCGGTCGCCCAGTGCGCCGGTGGGGCAGGTTTGCACGCATTGGCCGCAAAACGTACAGGCGCTGTCTTTGAGGCGATTGTTGAACTCTGTCGTGATTTGGGTTTCAAACCCGCGATTCATCATCGTGATGGCGTAGTCGCCCTCCTGTTCGGCACACACGCGAACGCAGCGGTAGCAGGAAATACAGTGGTCGTAATCACGCAGGATGAATGGATTGTCGTCGCCGTTGGAGGTGCCGGATTGCTGCCCTTGAAAACGTCCCGGTTGCACGTCGTTTTTGCAGAGCAACTCATTCAATTCCTGTGAAGCAAACCCGCGTAAAGGGTTGATGGTCGCTTCGGGGTTTTCCGAAGCGACTAACTCAAGCAAAGTGCGGCGATGCTTCTTAATGGCCTCGGTGCTTGTGTGAACCACCATGCCGGCCTCGGCGGGTGTCGTGCAGGAGGCGACGGGGTTGCGCGCGCCTTCCAATTGCACAACGCACAAACGACACGCACCGAAGGCTTCGAGGCGTTTATCGTAACATAGCGTGGGCACCTCGCGCCCGGCGCGTTGTGCGACCTCATAAATCGTCTCGCCTTCGTGGAATGACACTTCCGTATCGTCCAATATGAGCGTGTGCGTTTGTGCTTCGGCCGTAGCGTTCATTCCGTGAATTGTCGTTATCGGGAAACTGATTGCAAGTGCGCGGCGACTTGTTCTGGAAAATATTTTTGCAAACTGCGTGTTATATTGGGCGCGGCCATACCTAGGCCGCAAGCGCTGGTGGCCATCATTGTGTCGCCGATGTCATCAACTTCGGTGTGCCACTCTGATTCTGTGGCGGGGCCGCCGCTTCCGTTGAGGCGTTCAGTGAGTCGGTGGGTGCCGATGCGGCACGGGAAACATTTACCACAGGATTCTTCCGCAAAAAACGCCATAGCATTGTGGGCCACATCCACCATATTTCGGCGGTCATCAAAAACCATAATGCCCGCCGCGCCGAGAAACGCGCCTTTTGAACGGATGGAAGGCTCGTCGAGTGTGACTTCATCAAGGTCGCTGCCGCCGAGGAATCCGCCGGATAACCCCGCCATGCTAACGGCTTGAATGGATTGTCCCGAAGGTGGGCCGCCGGCCCAATCGTGCAGAAGCGTTTTCAGTGGCAGACCAAAAGGCACCTCGTAATTCCCGGGCCGTTGAATGTCGCCTGAAAGGCTGACTGCTTTGGTTCCCACGTGTTCGCCGAGGCCAAGCGATTGGTACCAATCCGCGCCGTGCTTTACGATGGGGGGCGCTGCGGAGAAGGTCTCGACGTTGTTGACCACCGTGGGCAAATCCTCGAACCCGTGGGTGACGGGGAAGGGCGGGCGATTGCGCGGGAAGGGGTGCTTGCCTTCGAGGCTGTTAAGCAACGAGCCTTCCTCGCCGCAAATGTATGCGCCTGCGCCGCGCCGAATATAAATTTCAAAATCGAACCCCGCTTTGCCACCGATGTTTTGGCCGAGCAATCCCGTGTCTTTGGCTTCCGCGATGGCGCGTTCGAGGATACGCATCGTGTCCGGATATTCGTAGCGCAAGTAGATGAACCCGCGTGTCGCGCCAGTGGCGTACGCAGCGAGAATCATGCCCTCCAACGTGGCGTGTGGGTCGTAGTCGAGCAACGTGCGATCCTTGAAGCAGCCTGGCTCACCTTCGTCCGCGTTGCACACAATCGTTTTTGGATTGCCCTCCGCTTGAGCGACCATCTCCCATTTTTTGCCAGTGGGGAATCCCGCCCCCCCACGACCAGCGAGTTTGCTTTCGCTGATGAGCGCCACCAAATTTTCTGGAAAATCGCACAGCGCTTTTTTGAGGGCCGCGTAACCGCCTGTTTTTTGGTAGCCCTCAATGGTGGCGCGCCCCTCCTCACGGATATGGGCGAATACGCATTCTTCAATCCCGCCAGGATTGGGCGGCGGCAAGGGTGAGGGCAACGGCTTCAAACTGTTTGCATCGGAGCCGATGAGCACTTCGTTCCCTTGGAGCACGGGCACGGGGCTGTCGCACCGACCGGCGCAGGGCATGGGTTTGGCGTTCAACGCGTCCAGTAAATTTTCCGTCCCGCGAAAGCGGCAGACGGGGCCATCGCATACACGCGGTTTGCTTTGCCCGTTTTCTTCGCGGGAAAAGTGGTGGTAAAAAGTAACCGTGCCGAACAGCTCGGCCAGAGGAATTTTCAGTGCATCGGAAACACAGCGCAAAGCGTTCTCGGTAAGGTAGCTATCGCGATTCTGAAACGCGTGTAGTAATGGCAGAAGAGGTGCCGGTTCCTTGCGCCATTGGTTGACTAATTCCGTGTCGGTATCCCGGCTCACGGTTTCTGCGCAGTGGTTTTGGGTTGTAATAGTTCCAGTGCTTTATCGAGTTGAGGGTCTTTTCCGGTCAGCCACTCATCGGGTGTTATCCACACGCGTACATCGGGTTTTTCGCCGTTGTTTTCCATGTTGGAGCCGTCCATTCGATATACGGCTTTGCCCGGGATGCGTGCTTTAAAGCCGCCGGGCAGCGAGAAGCCAGAGGTCCAAATTACGTAGCCCGGTGTGGCGATACCAACTAATTTTTCAGTGAGACCCCGCTGTCGCATTGCGTAGGGGAACATCTCGCCATTGGAGTAGCTATGTTCATTCATCAGAACAATTACCGGTTTGTTCCATGCGCGTTCGGGAGCCACCTCGGGTGATTGGTCGCGTGATTGATAAATGCCGTGGGGCTTGCGCTCCAGCCAATCAATGAGTGTATCGGAAATGTTGCCACCGCGATTGTTGCGAACATCAAAAATCATCGCGTCTTTACCGAGGATGTATTCGTAGGCTTCGCGTTCGAAACGGGTTTGGTCAGGGGAACTCATCGCAGCAATGTGCAGATAGCCAATTTTTCCTTTGCTGGCGGTCTCCACATTGCGGCGAGCAACAGCTACCTGGTTTTGATACATTAAATCACTCCAGTCGGTTTGCGACAAAAGCTGGCAGCGCACTTTGCGCGATCCGTCTTTTTGCGGTTTATCGTTCACTAAAAACTCAACCATGCGATCTTCGCGGGCGTTGAGCAGGCTGTAAAGGCGCTCATTGGCGTCTACCATCGAGCCGTCGATAGCGATGATAAATTCTCCGGGCTTAATGCGTGTTTTTTCAAAAGACCCAGGCGCACCCTTGGGGACTGAATTGACTTTCAACCCTAATCCGTGATGAGAATGATCGATAGTAAATCCAAGGTGCGGTGTGCTCGGTTTGGAGGCGGGCGAGGGTGGCGAGATCTCTGTGTGTGACGCTTCTAATTCACCCACCATCATTTGAAGAAGTGTTGAAAATTCCATCGGCGTATCCACGCTGCCCATGCGCTTGAGATATTTTATGCGCAGTGCGTCCCAGTCGCGCCCATGAAAATTGGCGTCATAAAATCGGTGGTGAAAAGTCTTCCAAAACTCATTAAATGCCGCCATGCGTTCGGCGTTCACGTCGTGCACCCAGTCAGCTTTGAATGTAATTTTGGTTTCCGGGCCTCCGTCAATCCTGCCGACGTACATTTCGCCGCCTTTCATAAAGGTTGTTTTACGACCATCGCTCATTACCCGAAACGCAGCGCGGCGACCGCCGGTCGTGATTTTTTTTGTTTCACGGCCATCGTATGACACGCGATAGATGTCACCGCGGGCCAGAAAGTAGAGCTGTCCGTCATTGGCTGCGATGAGGTCTGAACTCGGGTTTTGCGAAGACATTCGGGTTATTCGTTGGTGGATTCCATCGAAATCGATTTCCACTTTCACGGGCTTGGCGGGTTTTGTGAATTTCATGTCCATGTCTGATTTCCGGAATGCATCGGGTTTCAGTGCGAGTCGATATAGCCCTTCTCCATCGCGGTTGCTTTGAAAGTAGAGGTATTTTCCATCCACTGACCACGTGGGGTCACTGTGGAACGCGTTGAGGCGAGTGACGTTGACCGGCTTGCCGCCGTCGGCAGGGACTATCCAAATGTTGAAGGAACTGCTTCCGGTGCGTGTCGTGTATGCGATCCACTGGTTGTCGGGTGACCATTCATATTCCACTCCGCCACGACCGCGCACATGGGTGCCGGGAAGTTTGACGATGGTTTTGAGTTTGTCATCTGCCAGAGTGAGTCGTTGTAATCCGCCGTCAGGTCCGGCCATCCAGAAGAAAAGATGCTTGCCGTCTGGGGAAAGTCGCAGACGAACCACATCCTCATTGCGATTCCAAAGGGGTCGCAGTTTTTGAGTTTCCAAATTGAGTTCGTAAATGCGGGTGTTGTTTTCGCGGTCGGATGTGAAATAGATTTTCTTACTATCTTTGGCCCAAGAAAAATCTGAGTCATCGCCGGGCCAACGCGTGAGGCGGCGTGCTCGCCCAGCGGTTTCACGGGCCACTCCAGAGGGTTTGGTAATGGGGATTTGCCAAATATCACCTTTGAGGCCAAAAATCATACTCTTCCCATCGGGTGCTGGCTCGGCTTCAGTCACGCCCTCCTCAAGAGTTTCGCGGCGGCGCTGGCTTTGTTTGTGGTCGGTGAGAACAATTAAAGAAACCGGTCGTGCATCAGTGCGGCCTTTTGTGAGCATCCAAATTTGATCTTTATATTCGAAGGCAATGTCACCCGTACGCGCAGCCACTGAAGGGTAGCGGACGCTATCGCCAGTAAAGTGGGTTAACTGTTTTGCTTCACCCTTGGCGTCAACGATCCAGAGGTTGGGTGTGCGCTTTTCATTGTCAGTGTTTTTCCCGCGCTTTTCATTTAGCTTAGGCGCAGAGGGTGTGGCTTCGCCGGTCGTGACAGTCAGTAATTTTCCGTCGGGTAGAAATTGGGTAAACAGATGCTGATGGCCAGTTCCACGAACTCTTTCCCGTTCTTTCGTGGCGAGATTAAGGGTCCATATTTCAGACGCTGCCGAGCCGGTGTAGCGAGGCCGATACCATGGCATTCCGTATCGTCCATAGACCATTGTTTTGCCATCGGGAGACCAGCGCGGGTACCGCATAGGGGCGTAATCTTCGCAGAGTAGCTCAGATCGAAACGTGGATACATCTACTGTGTACAGGCCATACCTCGGACTGTCGCGGCGAGCGGTGAAACAAATTCGACTGCTATCAGCGTTCCAGCCGAAGGGGAGTTCAGAACCGCTGTGCCAAGTCAGTTGTCGTGCTCCGCCACCAAGAGCGGGAATCACAAACACATCCCACTGCCCGTGCCGGCGACTGCCAAAGGCAATCCAGTTTCCATCTGGGGAAAATACAGGGTATGCATCGAGCGCCACGTGTGATGTGACAGGGACGGCGCGACCGCCGGTGGAATTAGCAATCCAAATATCACCGCGATAGACGAAGGCCAGCCGTTTGCCATCTGGGCTGAGCGCAGGGTGTCTCGCACCGGAAACAGGTTTGGAACTGGGTGGGGGTAATTGAGCCCAAGACGACGCGGTCAACGTCATCGTAATCAGTAGGAAAAGCGTTTTCATTTGGTCGGGGTGTTTTTACCTCAAAACCCGCCGTGGGGCAATGCGCATTGAGTGTCGGCCTAATCGTTGTGCCACTTCTGCAGTTCCACAATATTTTCTTCCGGGTCGGTCATGTATAACAAGGTGAGGCGGCCTGCATTGGGGATATCGATTGTTACCAGCTCGCCGTAGTCATCGCCTCCCAATTCCTTAATTTGTGCGCGCTTGGCCTCTACATCATCCACTTCAAAAGCAAGATGCGCTAACCCAGGGCGGTTTAAGGGCTTGGGAAAATTTTCGCTGTTTGTGCTGAACGTAAATATTTCAATTGTGGGTCCGTTCTCCCCGTGGCCCGGAACCCTTAAATGCCTCCCTTGCACGTGCGCTCCGGGAATGCCGGTTAGTGCGTCAATATGCGATCCCTGGTGATCGCGTTCGCTGCTCCACGGTTCGCAGTCGAAAACCGTCTCATAAAAATCGCAAAGGTTACGCCAGTCTTTGGCGATGATGTTGACGTGAGCATAACGCGTGGCCATAGCTGATGGTAATCAGTCGCCGCGATAAACACAACGCGCATTGCACGTCTCCGCCACTTCGATTGCCGCGAGTAAGGGCAACTGAGGCTTAAGCTGATTCCAAATCCATACGGCTATATTCTCGCTGGTCGGATTCTCAAGGCCGTCAATCTTGTTTAGATGGAAGTGGTCGAGCTGTTTCCAAATCGGGTCGAAGGCTTCGCCGATGTCCGCGTAGTCCATCACCCAGCCCAGCTTAGGATCACATTTGCCCGTGATAACTATTTCCACTTTGAAACTATGACCATGAAGCCTGGCACACTTGTGATCTGTCGGCAAATTCGGCAGAGAATGCGCGGCCTCAAATTGAAAAGTTTTTCGTAATTCCATATTCATTTTTATTGTTCCCAGTCTGTCCAAGTCACTAAGTCGCCCAATGTTGGTCTTCCATCGTGGCGCCAGCCGATGGGTGGGTTTTGCATTTGGCCGATGGGGCATACTCGTGTCACGCCCCAGTGGGCCAGCTTGATCACTATCGCCTCCGCTTCGCTCTTGGGCGCGGCGAGCCCCACAGTGGATACCTGGCCGCGTGCCATCTCAGCCGCGCGCAAAGTTTCGTCAATATCCGTAACACTTTTCACATGTATGAATCGATTCATGCACGAGGTTGCAAATTGCGGTTCCTCCTCAAAAACCACCGTCCATGCCGTGGATCCCTCGCTTTGCCATTGGCGTACATCGCCGGTGTGAGCTGCGCGGATCTCGTAGAATGAACGTCGATGCGCGATCTCGCCCGACTCTGCATCCGAGATATTGCCGCGCGGTTCGGAATGCTCCAAACCATCAATTGCTTCGGACAACATTTCGGCAAACTGTTCGGGTCTCACTGCGCCGTCACGTTCCACATAAAAAACATGGGGCGAGAGGCAACCAAGTTGGTTCCATGCCGCCACATCACGCGCGGCATTTTCCGCCAACTCACGGGCCATCGCGCGTGAAAGATAATCCTTGTGGATGTAACCAAAACTTACACGATGACCATGCTCGAGAAACCGCTTGCCGAGGGGCAATCGCGCGCGGATGGCATCGAGCGTTTCATCGCTGCCCACAGCGACTATGCAATCAGCCTCTTTTAAGAGCGATTCTTCAAGTGGATTGTCGCCGCCAGGCCAACGTGCCAACTCGAGGCATGCGGCGAGCTTGGCGTGTGTGTGGTAAACAGAATGGGCGAAAAGGCGAGGAATGAAACCCGCTCCTTCAGCGCACTTCACAAATTGCGCCGAACCAACTAGCAATCCATGCACAATGCTCATGAGCGTGGGGCAGGGGAGGTTGCCGGCGGTGATGTGGCCGATGAGTTCCGGTCCGCGTGCGAAGGCTATGCGGTTGTCCGAGCGTTCCTCGGGCGTGCCAAGTGGTGCATCTAGCCGACGTGAATCGCCCAGCTCCTGCGCCATGAAGTTGTGCAAATTTTCTTCGGTGATGCGGGAAAAGAAATCATCCAATCCGCGCGCCATGCTGGCGGGTGAAAACCCCGTGGCGTCTTGACTTGCTTCGAGTGCAATTTTCCGGAAAGGAAACAAATCGTCCTGCCAGTTGTCCGCCAGTTGCGCAAGCAACGTAATGGTTTGGGCGGTGGATATGTCGCGCAGGTATTGGGTGCGATTGCGTTTGAGCTGACGGCACGCCTCGGTAACCATGCTCGGTGTAAGTCGTGCCTCGGGTTGAGTATCGATGATAAAATAATTCGGTAACTCCATCGGCTTAACTTTCGGATAACGCCAGCGAGCAGCCGCGCGGTTCGTATGCGGTTGCACGCCCAATCAGTTCGAAGCCGTCACCCCGTCTCACCGCCAAGTCTCCGGTTAGGATAGCCAGTACGGAGCGAATATTGGCAAGGTCAAAGACTTGCAATAAGCCGACTTCGCCTTCAGCAACTTCGGCGCGGGTTTCCGGAGAAACAATCCGGATTCGCACCCAATCGGGGAATCTAAATGTTGGGCAATTGGTCCGTCCAACGATGCGGTCATACGCTTGTGATCCTAGTTCGCACATGCCGTATTCTGAGACAATATGATCGGGGCGCACGCCGAGATTTCGGGCAATCAATTCGTGCAATTCCGGTTTCGGGAGTTCCTGTGAACGTCCTTTGTAGCCGCCGGTTTCCATCACGCGCGAGCCTGTGGGCAGCGAGATGGGGGGCTTCATTCCATCTAGCCATTGCACAAAAGAGAATGAGGGTCCCATAATGAGCAGTGGCTTGTTGCTGTTGATGGCCCCGACGCAGGCGCGTTGAGCTGTATCGGCATTAACCTCCCAGCCGTTAGGGCTGTTTGTTCCGGCAAAATTTGATGTATGTTGCACGGTCGACATCATGTGTGCCAGCGAGGAGTGTGGAGCCTCCGCGGGCGGTGGCGTGAGAGACAGGGTGTGGCAATTTTTCGGCTCAAGGTGTGTTTGGAACCACGGCCGTAGTGAGGCTTCGTAAATAGCTAGTGACGATGTGTCATGCCAATGACGACTGAAGGCCGTGCCGGTTGTTCCGCTGGAATGAAAAACTGCGGTGCGTTCTTCGAGCGGAAGACTGGTGATTTCGAAATCTCGAAACGCGGTGGTGGGGACGGCCGGAATTTCCTGCCAATGGTTTACGGAAACATGTCGTGTGAGGCAGAGGTCGCGGTATGCGGGAACATTTTGAACTTGGAGTGAATGCAACGCCAGTGCTAGTTCGCCAAACTCACCTTCGCCGGTGCGAATAAATTGCGTCACGGCCTCGGTCGCCTCGTTGAATGTTGAAAATGTCATCACGGTTTTGCTTTGTCCATTGATCCAGGATCAAGTGGCCGGCTGGTTTTCCGCAACAGCCGGCAGGAAACTCTAGGCTACTTTGCTGGTCGTTGCCAAGGCACTTGGCCGGCACGTTGAAAATGATTACGGAGGGCGGATTTCAGTTCCTTGAATTTACGCGGTTCTTTGGCGGCCAAATCGTTCTTCTCCAGCGGATCATTTCCAAGATGGTAAAGTTGCAGCGGTTCGTCGGGACGATTGTGCACGAGCTTCCAATCACCCCGGCGCAACGCGTGGTAATCCTGGCCGTTGTAAAGATGCCCGCCTTCGCGCCGCATAAATATCATGTCGCGTTCCAGCTTCTGAGGTTTACCGAGGAAAGCAGGCAGCAGGCTCACACCCTCCACGTAGGAAGGCACGTTGGCTCCGGCTACTGCGCAGGCGGTGGGGTAAAAATCCATTGAGAGTCCGGTTAGATGACTCCGAGTGCCGGGCTGGATACGGCCGGGCCACACGGCGCATGTGGGTACTTTGAGGCCGCCTTCGTACATATCCTGTTTACCACCACGATGATTGCCGCAGCGCGCCCCCACGTTGAGTTGGCCGCCGTTGTCGCTGCTGAAGATAATGAGCGTGTTTTCGTATTGGCCGTTTGCCTTAAGTGTGGCGATGACTTTCCCAATGCCATCATCCATGTGCTCAATAAGCGCCACCAGTTTGGCGCGGGGTTCCGCGATGCCCTTTTCCCGTGCCTTCACTTTGGCCAACCAATCCGGTGGCGGCTGGATGGGTGTGTGCGGGGCGTTATAGGCGAGGTAGAGAAAGAAGGGCTGCTTTTTGTCTTTGCGTTTGTTGAGATAGTCGACAGCCCAATTGGAAAACAGATCTGTTGCGTGGCCGGGCGGATTGATTTCTTTTTGGTTTTCGCGGAAGTAGTTAATGCCGTGCCGACGGTGTTTGTAGTAATCGTCAATCATATCGCAAAGAAAGCCTTTGAAAAAATCAAAGCCACGCTCATTAGGGGTGTTCGGCGATTCCAATCCAAGATGCCATTTACCGACAATAGCCGTGTGGTATCCGGCGGCTTTGAGCGGCACCGGGAGCAGAACAGCTTTGGGCGATAGCCAGCCCCAGTTGCTTTCAGGGGAAGTGCGGATGACGCCGGGCACTCCGACGAGGTCGGGATACGTTCCACTGAGCAACGCCGCGCGCGTGGGGCTGCATACGGGGCAGTTTGCGTAAAAGGAATCAAATCGCATGCCCGACGCCATGAGCGCGTCCAGATGCGGGGATTTTAAATCTTTCGCGCCATAACACGAGAGATCGCCATAGCCAAGATCGTCAGCAAGAATAATTAAAATGTTCGGCTTGGCTTGAGCCAGGATCGGCAACAGGAATACTGTCGCAAGGGTGATTAGAAGTTTCATGCGAGGTTGGTTTGTTCGTAAAAGGTGCTCAGTCAATGTGTCTGATAAATTTTATTATGACCATCACGGCCAGAAGAATGTGGATGTTTTTCAGATGCTAATTTTATAGGCCCGCGAGCAAATCATCCACCTTATTTTTAACGGCTTTGTCCATCTCAATGATGGGTGGCCATTCGCGGTGGAAGCCGCTTTCGCCGGGGAGCTTGTGGGTGGCGTCGAGGCCGAGCTTGGTGCCAATGGCGATGTCGGTAGTGGCGTGGTCCAGCACATCTGCGGGGCCTCTGCTAAAGAGGGCATCCCGCTGGGGGTCGGTGCAGGCGCCGAGGCGGAAGAGGACTTCGCTGGTGTTATGGACGTCGACGTCCTCATCAACCACGATGATGTACTTGGCGAACATCATCTGCCCCGCGCCCCAAAGGCCGTGCATGATTTTATAAGCCTGCATGGGGTAGGTTTTTTTGATGCTGACGAAAACAAGATTGTGGAAGGCGCCTTCGGCGGGTAGGGCAAGGTCGACCAACTCAGGAAAATTCATTTTCAAAATGGGCAGGAAGAGGCGAACGCTCGCGCCGCCCAGATAAAAATCCTCCATTGGCGGTTGGCCTACGATGGTGCTCGGATAAATGGCGTCCTTGCGATGGGTGATGGCGGTGAGGTGAAAGGCAGGGTAAGGCTCAGGCAGGGTGTAGTAGCCGGTATGGTCACCGAAGGGGCCTTCTTCACGGAGGGGTTCGGTCGGGTCGACGTAGCCTTCGAGGACGATGTCAGCATCGGCGGGTACTTCGATATCGTTGGTCTCGCACTTGACGAGCGGTACGGATTTTTGACGGAGCCATCCGGCGAGCAGGAGTTCGTCGAGTCCGTCGGGCAAAGGCGCGCAGGCGCAGAAGGCGTAAACAGGATCACCTCCGAGAAAAACGCTAACAGGCATCCGCTCGCCTTTTTCGTAGTAGCGCCGGCCATGGCGGGCAGCAACTTTTTGCAACTGCCAATGCAACGCGGTGGTTTGTTCGTCGAAAACTTGCATTCGATACAAACCTAGGTTGCGGTCACCCGTGTCAGGATCGTGAGTGACAACGCAGGGAAGAGTGAGAAAGCGGCCGGCGTCTTGAGGCCAGCATTGCTGAATTGGGAAATTTAACAGGGTTGAGAGTTGAGGGTTGAGGGTTGAGGAGGGTTTGCCGTCGAAACGGTGAACGACTTCCTTGCATGGGCCGCTCTTTACTTTCTTGGGTTTGGCGTGGCGAAGATCAAGGGCGGCACCGAGGAGTTTGAAGGCTTCGCCAAGACTGGAGGGGGGCTTGGCTTTGACAAGCTTGTTGAGTTCTGCGGCGGCATCTTGGACCGTGGCGCGGCCTAGCACCATCGCCATTCGCTTTTCGCTGCCGTAAGTGTTGATGGCTAGCGGGAAGGGGCTGGGTTTGCCGTTAACTGTGGGTTGTTCAAACAGCAGCGCTTGACCGCCGCCGGGCTTTTTCATCTCACGGTCGGCCACCTCGGTGATTTCCAGCTCGGTGGCCACCGGCGCGCTAATGCGACGTAGTTCACCTTCAGCTTCAAGCTGTTTCAAAAAACCCCGGAGTGATTCACATGCCATGCGGCGATAGGATAGCAAATGAAGGGGCGGGAGGGCAAAAGTTTATCGTTTGCGTGGAATGGCGCGTTGACGTCCCTGTAATTCCTGCAGGCGCTCAAGTATTTGGGGCGGTATTTCGCGGCCGTTGAGCTGCTTGGCTTCGTTGACTTTAATGTTGCCCTGATTTCTTTGCACTCGTATTTGATGGGCAAGAGTGCTCCAATTGGGTCGGGGAACAGGCTGGGTTGAAGCGCTTCTGGGTTTGCCCAGATTAAATTCAACCCTCCGGAAAATGTTTGCATCGAATGTTGCCTCACCAAATATCGGGCTGCCAAGGATGACTTGGTTACCTTTCCATGCCTTAATAACGCCGGTGATGCGACTGTTGCCCGCAAGTGTGGCGCGCACCGAGTTGGCCGGCGTGGGCGGAGTGACAAGGGTGTCGCGGGCAAAATGAATTGTTCCCACTTTACCAACCGGAATATTTACGTCACCAAATGCGGTGGACTTAAATTTCATCACGTCATTACCGATGGCCTGCAGTTTGCCAGTGATGCTGTCATCATTGGCGAATAACACAAAGTCTTCTTTGGCGCCCGCATCTGCGGCCACGTTACCCGCGCCCGGCAGGTTGCCGCTCCACTCACTGATGGTGATACGGCTGATGCGCATGGGGTTGCTGGTGCGTGAGGAGAAATTCAGGCCATTGCTTAAGGGAGGGGCTGCGGCCATGGTGTCATTCCATTCACCGACAAGTTTACCATTGATGATGACGGCGACCTTCTTTTTGGATGCATCATGGCAGAGGGCGATGCGCACTTTTTTAGGGCCGATTCCAAAACTGTAGCTTCGGCTGGAAGGTTGCAGGCGTTGGCTGCGGATGCCACCGCCTACTTTAGCATAGCGATAAACATACACGGAACTGCCGGTGAGCCGAATACTGTAGCAATTGCCTCCGCTGTACGAGGTGAGGTTGTCGGTCATAAATCCGACGTAAACGCTGGGGCTGCCGCGTTTCCACTCTAAGTCAAACTCCACCCGTGCTTTGGCAGGCATTTTTGGGAAGTTGCGCCCGATTACCGGCCCGCTTGCGGTGGATTCAAAACCGCCATCGGAAAAATTCCAACCCAAGGTGCCAGTTCGGGTTTCCTTCCATCCTTTTTTTGTCACCGGCCCAGAGTATAATGATGAGCTCGTGATGGTGCCGGGAGAAAGCGTCCGGATGGTGCTGCGATCCACTGCCAACTCGCCCGCGTACCAGGTGCTGATGCGCAGTTTGTTGTTTTCCATTCCCAAAACTTCGCCGGTGAGCCGGTCGCCATTGGAAAATTCAATCACCCCGCTGTGAGACTTGGCGTTGGCCGGCACGGACTTTACAGCAAAATCAATGCGGCTGATTCGATCCGTTGGGATAGTGAGCGTATCCGGCTTGATGTCCGGGTGATTCCACGAAAGGCCGCGTTGCGGGTCGAAGCCAAGAAATTGCCCGAGCATTCCATTGCCCCGAATCAACTGTAATTGATCCGCTTTGCCCTCGGCCACAAAGATTTTGGCGGTCCGGGGCGCGGTGGGAGGCATGCCGGAAAGGGAAATAGGTGGTGTAGGCTTAAGTAAAGGTTGAGCCAGTGTAGTGCCGGCCAACAAACCGAAAACGGTAAAAAACAGAGCTAGTTTCATGGTAGGGTGATAAAGTGCTGGGCCGCTCATTTTATCAATCGAGAGCTTTTAACGGCGAGGTTTAACCTGGGGTGCCTTAGGATCCGGTCGCACTTTCAGTTCAAAGCGGAGGGCTTGGGGGACCTTCCCGGGGCGGGGCACTGGCAAAGCTCTTTGCCGAAGCTGAAGGGGGGCGCGAACACCCTTTTCAATGAGCATGGGTTTTATGGTGGGCGAAATATTGGACACCTGCCGGGTGTTCTTGCCAGTAAAGTCAATGGATTGGAATACCTCCGCATCAAACGAAGCTTCGCCAAAGATCGGACTGGTGGCGGTGACTTTGCCGTCCTTCCACCCGGTGATATTCATTGCCATGCTACCTCCGCCTTTGAAGATGGCGCGCGCCATGCCGGTTGTTGTGGGAATGGCCTTTACGCGCTCCGTAGCGCGATGGATCACACCAATTTTTTCGAGGCCAATGGCCATCTCGCCGAAGTCAGATTTGAGCTGGAGTTTACCGTCCGCAATGCTGGTTAACTCGCCGGTGATATGGTCGGCATTATTCAGGAGGACATAATCATTCTTTGGCTCCGACTTGGCTTTAGCGTTGGCTTCAGGAAGGTTTCCGTTCCAGTCAGTCACGCGAATGTGGCTGAGTTTCATGCGGCTGGTGGTGCGTGAAGTGAACAGTAAGCCATTTTCATCAGAAGGGAAATCACCGAGGTTTTCCCATTTTTGGATAAGTATGTCGTTGATGAATAGTGCTATGGTTTTCTTTTTAGCATCCATTTTTAGTGCTATGTGTGCGTTGCCCTGCAGGCTAGCGAGGTTTACCCGCACATTGTTACCCACGCGCCCACCACGCCCCGCGTTGTTGTTGAAGTTGTAGCGGTATAGGTATATATAACTCTGGGTTAATCGCAGGCAATAGCCATTGCACATGCTGTAGCTGGTCAGAGAGTCTGTGAGAAAATTAACATACAGGTTCAGGCTTCCTGTCCATTCAACATCGAACTCTGTGCTGGAACGTGCGGGCATTTCCTTCATTTGCCGCCCTACCATTGAATTGCTAGTGGTGGATTCAAATACTCCGTCAGTTAATTTCCATGTCGGCCCCTTGGCCGCTTGTGCGGCACGTTCCTTCAGTTGCCGTTGTTGTTCTAATGGCAGTTGCGGGATCATCCGCAGGGGAAGTCCTCCGTTTTGGCCGTTATTAAAAGTCCAGTTCTTCGTGTTTTTTGGTCCCTCAAAGAAAACCTTGGCCGAGGAGAAGCCGGGTTTGAGTGATTTAATATGTGCGGTGTTAATGGCCAGTTCGCCGGCATACCACGTATTTAAAATAAGCTTTTTATTTTCCATACGGACAAGGTCGCCGGCTATTGTATCGCCATTAGAGAGCTCTATCTGGCAGTTGTGATGCTTCGCATGATTGGGAAGCGGGCCCACCTTGAAGTTCAGCAGGCTCACCCGGTTGGGCAGAAAATGGATCACTTTGGGCAGGAAATCCGGGTGGGACCATTTCAATCCTTGCGCAGGATCGTATCCTAGAAATTTTCCACGAAACGTTTCGCCACTGCGGGTCAGAAGATGCTCCTCCATAATCGCGCGGCGAGGGTTTTTAGATGGAATAGTCACCGTGCCCGGTATGCCGTTTTTGGGGGGGATAAACCGCGCATTGAGTTGTTTGGCTAAAGCAATATTGGGAACCGGCACCGGTGCTGGCCCTTTGGCAAGGCGCGGCGGAGGCACAGCCTTGGCAATCGCAACAACCAATAACAAAGCGAAAATAGGGATCACGCGTCTCATAGGCGTCATACAACCTGATTTGACGGGGTTTGCCAAGAAAACTCCGCGTTTTTTTGGCTATTTCGCGGGAATGACTTTCTTGTCTTCCAGGGCCTTGAGTTTGGGCTGGATGAGAAATGCACAGTACGGCACGCCTGGATTCAGCCGGAAATAATCCTGATGATTCACCTCCGCTTTGTAAAATTTCTTGCCAGGCTCCATCGTGGTCACAATCGGCCGATTGAATTCTTTGGCCCATTCCTTCCGGCTCTGCTCCGCGATGGCTGTTTGCCCTTTGTCGTGCGGCATAATGGTGGACCGATATTGCGTGCCAAAATCATTACCTTGCCGGTTCAGTGTGGTTGGATCATGGCATTGCCAAAACACCGACAAGATTTGGTCGTACCCAATCTTCTTCGGGTCAAAATAAATCTGCACCACCTCTGCGTGCCCAGTGGTGCCCGTGCAGATTTCCGGATAAGTCGGGTCCTTAGTCTTCCCTCCCGCATAACCACTCTCCACCTTGCTCACCCCCGGCAACCGTTCAAACACCGCCTCCAAACACCAAAAACAACCGCCACCCAAAGTGGCGATTTCAGTTTTTGCTGGCGTTTCAGCTGGGGTATTCGCGCTCATCAAAATTCCTGTGCTCGCAATCAATGCAAAAAATGACGTCGACCTCATTGGGAAATCCTCCGTTGCCGCGCGTGTATTGGCAACCTTTATTTACTGCCGGGCTTTACGGCCTCGGTATTTTGTAAATCTTCGGGAAGATCGTCCGGCCCAAATGTTTCCACTTCCATCGCCAGTAAACTGTGCATCGGGACGTCAGGTTTGTAGTTGCCGTTGGAGCGGTCGACTACGATGGTGACGGCGCAGAGGTCGGCGCCTTGGGCGCGGACGATGTCGATGGTTTCCTGCAAACGACCGCCGCGGGTGATAACGTCTTCGACGATGAGCACTTTTTCATCGGGGGCTAATGTGAAGCCGCGGCGCATCACGAGTGCGCCGTCGTCATCTTTTTCGACAAAAATAAATCGCACGCCCAGTTGGCGTGCCACTTCCTGCCCAATCACCAAGCCGCCCATCGCGGGGGCCACAACGGTGTCGATGGCTTCGTCCCGCACGCGGTCAGCCAACGCTGCGCCGAGTTTTTCCACCACTGGCATTTGTTGCAGCGCCTGAGCGCATTGGAAAAATTGTCGACTGTGCAGCCCACTGCGCAGAACAAAATGGCCGTCGAGCAGTGCGCCGGTTTCGCGAAAAATCTGAAGGGCGTCTTCTTGCGTCATCCGCGGAAGGTAAAACGGAGAAGGCAGCGGAGGCAATGCAATGTTTTCCATTCCTGATTTCAGGTTGCTTAGCATCGGTTTTGCATCGATTTCACAGCGCGTTTGTGGTGTATTCGTTTCGTGCCGAGGAGGCGTAAATTATTTGTGGCGATTTTGCTGCTACCGTTGTGCGTGGGCATGGGTCGTGCGCTGGGGCAACTCATTGCGCAATCGGGCTTTGCTGATACCACCGTGGCGCCGTTGGCAGCGGGGGTGGCGTGTATGTTTCTGCTGTATCATTACGCGCCGAAGCCGATGTGGATTTATGTGTTCGGCCACGAATTTACCCACGCCGCCGCTACGATGGCGTGCGGTGGGCGAGTGAAGGGGATGAAAGTCACGAGCGATGGCGGGCACGTGTTGGTGACAAAAGATAATTTTTTCGTGAGCCTCGCGCCGTATTTTGTTCCTTTATATGTGGGGCTGGTACTGGCGGTGTTTGTGGGCGGACGTGCGTTGTGGGGCTGGGGCGGCCCGTGGGCGTGGAGTTTTTTTTACTGGATGCTCGGCTTGGCGTACGCGTTTCACGTGCTGCTCACTTGGCACACCCTGCACACACGCCAATCCGACCTCACTTCGCAGGGCTATTTGTTCTCGGCAGTGATCATTTTTTTGGGAAATGCAGGGGTTTTATTGCTTGGTTTACCGCATTTGCTTGATGGCCCGGATACGCTGGATGCCTTTAAAATGGCGGGTACAGGTACGCTGGAAACCTTCCGTTATTTGGGCACGCTCGCCACTCGGATTTGGGATGCGGGCAATTCTGCCTTGAATTAGCAGCCCGCTTCGTGCCGAATGCGCGCGACGAAATATGACGCTAAGCGAAATAGTACAGGCCGATCACATCGTGCCATCTCTGCAGGCCACCAATCGCTGGGAGGCGATTGACGAATTGGTTGATCAACTTGTGGCCAGTGGTGCGATTGCCGCCGAGGATCGCGAGGCCATCATTGACGCGGTGAAGAAACGCGAGAACTCGATGAGCACCGGCATCGGATTCGGCATCGGCATCCCACACGCTTCCACCGATCTCATTGATAAAGTGGTCGGCGCGTTGGGGCGTTCGGCCGAGGGCATCGATTTTGAGGCGTTGGATAATCAACCAGTGAATTTGGTGGTGCTGTTTCTCGTGCCGCAAGGCCAGTTTCAAAAACACCTGCACACGTTGGCAAACATCGCCAAGCTACTGCACAACAAAGAGTTCTGCCAAGCGCTCGAACAAGCGGGCGATGCCGAAGCGATCTTGAAAATCATCAGCCAACCGGCCAAACAATAGGGCCGCTTCAAAAGCAAAGAGAGTGATCCAAGGGCACATCGAATCCCGTCTGCAAGCCGCCGCCACCGCGGTGCTGCCCGAGGCCGACGTCAGCCGCGTGCTTGTACGCGTGTGCACCGATGCCAAGCACGGCGATTTCCAAAGTAACGCACTGATGGGGCTTGCCAAGCAACGGCAAATGAACCCGCGCCAACTCGCTACTGACGTGGTGGCGCAGCTCGATGTGGCTGAATGGTGCGAGCCGGTGGAAATCGCGGGGCCGGGTTTTCTGAATTTTCGTTTGCGGCCCGATGCGGTCAATGCCGCGCTGCAAACCGCCCTCGCTAGCGACGCGCCGTTCATCACCCCCACCGCCACGAAACGCACGGTGGTCGTTGATTTTAGCTCGCCCAACGTCGCCAAGCCGATGCACGTCGGCCATATCCGATCCACCATTCTTGGCGACAGCCTCGCTCGCATCCTGCGGTTGCTCGGCCATCGCGTAGTGACCGATAATCACATCGGCGATTGGGGTACGCAATTCGGGATGCTGCTGCTCGGCTGGAAAACTCAACTCGATGAAGCCGCGCTTGCCGCCGACCCCATCGCGGAACTGGAGCGGATCTACAAACTCATCAATGGTGATGAGGCCTTGCGTGACGCCGCGCGCGAGGAGTTGGTGAAATTGCAAAATGGCGATGAAGAAAATCTCAGCATTTGGCAGCGGATGATTGAGCTTTCGCAGGTACAGTTCGACCACGTGTACTCGCGGCTCGCTATTGAGTTTGACGAAACGCTTGGAGAAAGTTTTTACAACCCCAAGCTTGCCGGTGTGGTGGAAGATTTAATCTCCAAAAACATCGCCGAGGAAAGCGAAGGGGCGATGGCGGTGTTTTTCCCCGACAATGCGCAGCTCGCCGACAAACCAGCCATTGTCCGCAAAAGCGATGGCGCGGCCAATTACACCACCACCGACCTCGCTACGCTGCAACATCGACTCGCCGAATGGGCGCCGGACGAAATCGTGTACGTCACCGACGGCCGCCAGCAATTACATTTCCAACAACTCTTCTCTATCTTCCGCCGTTGGCAAACCGACGCGACGGTGCGCTTGGAGCACGTTTGGTTCGGTTCCATCCTCGGCCCCGACGGCAAGCCCTTCAAAACTCGCAGCGGTGAAGTTGTGCGCTTGGCCGATTTACTCGACGAAGCGCAGGAACGCGCCTATGCGGTGGTCAGTGAAAAGAATGCCGACCTCGACGAAGCGCAACGCCGAGAAATCGCCCGCGTTGTGGGCCTCGGTGCGTTGAAGTACGCGGATCTTTCGAACAATCGCCAAAC
>JAPKEI010000458.1 GCA_028872685.1 Verrucomicrobiota bacterium
GCCCACAAAGCCGGCGTGGTCGGCGATACCGTAGGCGACCCGCTCAAGGATACCTCTGGCCCGTCGCTCAACATCCTGTTGAAACTTATGACCGTCATCGCATTGGTGATCGCCCCGTTGCTCGTGGCCGATGCCGCTACTGACGACGGCGACAAAGCCAACGGTAAACCAACCGTGGGTCAGGGCATAGGCGATAACCCCAAGGAAATGCCCGGCGAGAATAATGAAGCACCCGGCAATTCCGATAACCCAGCGAAAAAACCCGTAGGCGGCTCTGTGGATCCCAGCAACACCGAAACCCCCGGATCAAGCGGCGGTGATGGTGGCGCCGGCGGCTCCGGAAATAATTAAACCAATTGACCTCTCTGAAGAGGACCGCCCTTCGGGGCGGTTTTTTTGTGGCTTGATGGGCTGAACGATGGGGCGGTTTCTCCGAGGTCGCGAAGGCGTGCTCTGTGTGCACGTTCTGCCAGAGGTCTATGGCTAGAGGTTAGTCGCGGTTCTTCCGTGCCGCGGCTTCGGCGGCTTGTTGGCAGGCATCAGCGACTTGGGCGAGTTCTTCAAGGAAGGGTTCGCGTTTGGCTTCGGGCAATGCGCCGAGGAGATTGGCTTGGAGGTTCTTGGCGATGATGCGGAGTTCATCGAGTTTTTCCCCTCCAGCGGGGAGCAGAAAAATCCGGTTGGCGCGCCGGTCGGTTTCGTGGGGCTTGCGCTCGATCCAGCCGGATTTCTCGATGCGCTCGAGCAACGACGCGACGGTGTTGGGGTCGCTGCTCATCATCCGCGTGAGCTCGCTTTGCGTGAGGCCGGCGGGGTCGCCTTCGCTGAGGGTACGCAGCACGGTAAACTGATCCGGCGTGGCACCGGCGTGGCTGATGCTGCGGCGGAAGGCTTGGTTGAGCCCGTACCACGCGCGGCGCAGTAGCAGCGGTAGGCGCTTGCGTTCGGGTGCATCGATGGGGAGATCGTCGTTGAATTCGTCGGTAGACATTTTGGGTTGGGACGCACAATCGTACGTACAGGTACGATTTCTGCCTTGCTTTTCCCACCGAGTAAAGCCATTAAGTCCTCCGGACCTGCGATACCGGCGCGCGCTTCACCCTAAGCGCGTGTGTCCGGAGGTCGCACAAACGGATTAATGATAATGAAATTTAACAAATTTATAGCGCTAACGGCGTTCGTTTTTCTGACTCTCACCACCCACGCCGCGGTCACGGGCTGGACCAATTGGCGCGGGCCGCATCAGGCCGGTCGCTCGGATGCTACGGATTTACCGAAGTCCATTAAGCCCACCGATGCGTTGTGGACACACAACATCGCCGGGCGTGGCCACGCGGTGATTGCTAATGGGCGCGTGTTCACTTGGGGCTATAGAGGCAAGGATGCGGATTTGCAGGAGGTGCTGCTTTGCCTCGACGAGGCAAATGGGAAAACAATTTGGGAACACGGCTACAACGATTATTTGAGCGACACGGTTTACAGTCGTTACACCGTCGGCGCGCCCACCATCGATCCGGCCACCGGTTGGATTTATTTGATGACCACCAATGGCGGCGTGAAATGTTTCAATGCCGATGGGAAAATCCAGTGGGAGTATTCGTTGATGGAACGCTTCGGTCGGCTCACCTTTCCCAATGGCCGCACCGGCGCGGCGGTGATTGATGGCGACCTCGTCATCGTGCGCGG
>JAPKEI010000130.1 GCA_028872685.1 Verrucomicrobiota bacterium
CGGTTGGTTCCGTTCATCCGTCTCCACCACGCGCAAGGCAGGCGTTCCTTCCGCAGGCAAATCGCTTGGCGGAATGGCCCCGCCGCGTTCATTCAATAATTCCAACGCCACAATGCTCGCGCGCCCCTGTTCGCCACTTGCGAGATGGCCAAGCATATCGTTCGCATGCGCGGATTGGTCGGTGAGCACAAGCTGCAAGTTCGCACCCAAGGCGGCTTCGACCGCGCGGACGTGCACATCCGGCACACGGATTTGATCGGCCAATGAGCCGTGTGCGGAATCAAAATACGAAAGCACCGCTTGCGCGCCGGCACTGAACCCCTCCTTGTTTTCAATCAGCTGCCGCAAGACATCACGCCGCGCCTTGGCTTCGGCTTGGCTTTGGAGCTGGGCATCCAGGGCATCATCGACAACATTGAGTTCGTCGGTCAGCTGCACCAACCGAGCCTGGCGCTCTTCCACGGTGCCGCGATGGGATTGCACGTGCAACGAATCGCCTGCCACCTGTTTTTCAAAAATGGAAAGACTGCCCTCCAGCTTGGCTCGCTCTTCTTCCAGCTGAATTTTCTCAGCGGAAAGTTTTTCCAGCCGCACCGAGTTGCCTTGCTTTTGCAATTCCAACGCCGTCAATTCATTACGCGTGTGAGTAAGACGGTTTTGCAACTCGCCTGATTCGGCTTGGGATTGTTGCTGACTAGTTTGGCGCTCGCGAATGGCGGTGTCGATGGAGTCCAGCCTGCTACGTTTTTCGACCACGTGTTGGGTGGCGCGCTCCAGTGAGTGACCCGAATCGCCGAGCTGTTGATTGATGCCTTCTAAGTCGGCGTCCACTTGTTTGCAGCGTTCCTGAGCACCGGCGATGTCGGTCTCAGCTTCGGCGTGTTGGGTGGTCAATTCCTCCATCCGGTGCTCGTTAAACTGGATGCGGTTTTCATGGCGGTCGGTTTCGGATTTCAGCTCGAGCCCCTTGGTTTGCGCGGCATTAACCTGCCGGTCGAGGTCGGATAGCAATTCACGCAGACGCTTAAGCGCAGATTCTTCCTCGATGATACCGCTGGAATGGTTCTCCAGTTCATCGCGAATCTGGCCGGACTCTTCGCGGATGGAATTCAGGGCGGCATCAATAGCATCAAAATCGTGGCGGGCAAGTTGCGTCTCAAGATGCTTCAGCTCGTCCATAATTTTCTGAAAACGCCGCGCCTTACCAGCTTGGCGTTGAAGTGAACCAATCTGGCGCTTCACTTCGCGAATGGTGTCATCGAGACGTAATAAATTTTGCTCTGTGTAATCGAGCTTGCGCAGTGCTTCTTTTTTTTGCTGCTTGAACTTAGTGATGCCCGCCGCTTCTTCAATTACCGCCCGACGTTCCACCGGTCGGCTTTGGATAATATTCGTGATTTGGCCTTGTGCCATGATGCTGTAACTATTGCGCCCGACGCCGGTGCCCATGAATAGTTGTTGCACATCGCGCAGTCGGCAGCCAGTGCCGTTGAGAAAATATTCGCTGCCGCCATCACGAAAAACGCGTCGCGTGACGGTAACTTCGTTGAAATTCAAATCCACCCCAGCGGCGCTGAGGTTCACCTCATCCACATCGCCAATGGTGAGTGACACCTCGGCCATTCCGATCGCCTTGCGTCCGCGCGGCCCGTCAGTGCCGGTGAAAATAACATCAGCCATTTCTCCGCCTCGCAGGGCCTTGGCCGATTGTTCGCCAAGCACCCAGCGGATGGCATCGGAAATGTTGGATTTGCCGCAGCCATTGGGACCAACGACAGCGGTGATGCCGGGTTCAAAATTGAGCGTTGTTTTATCGGCAAAGCTCTTGAACCCGATCGCCTTTAGGCTTTTCAAATACATTTGGACCTCCTTGTGCCTTGTCGAGCGGAACGCTGGCAACCAAAAACCCACAAGATAATGTGTGAGTTATCCACACTCACCCCTACGAGTGGTTTCCCGCCCAATTCGGACACCAAAGATTTTAGCGGATTTCGGGCGGTTGGCGAGCGTAAAACCGCTTATTTCCCAAGAACGGCCTTGGCCTCAGCCCGGACGGATTCCAGCAATTCCGCCGGGGCCAAAACTTTAGCTTGGCCACCCCAACCGAGAACCCATCGGCGGATGTCGGTGAGGTGACTCAACCTGAGTGAAACTTCAACGCATCCATTTTTTAATTCCTTGAGCTTTTGAGTGGGATGCCACTTTTTTTCTCGAATGAAGGGCGCGGCGGTTTTGGTGAATTGGATCCGGATGTCGTAGGATTCGTCACTGGAAAAAGGGCCAAAGGCACCTTCGAGATATTGGTCGAGGGAAAAGGAATCAGGCCGCTTGAATTTTTGGCCAGTGATCGTTGCCGATTCCATTCGCGCGGGAACGAAGCACCGAATGTCATCTTGCTTATGGTCGTAGGCATACAGATACCAATCATTGTTAATGTTGGCAATCTGGTAAGGGTCAATGATGCGTTTCTCAGGCGCGGCGTTGGGCTTGGTGTAAAGAATTTCTAACTGGCGGCCCTTGGCCACGGATTTGAACAGTAAATCAAATATTTTTTCATTCACATTCACCTTGCCGGTGCTACGAATATCAAGGGCATCATCCCAGTCGCTTAGTCGCATGGAAACTGTGTCGGGCAGAGATTCGGAAATTTTCCTAAAGGCGGTGCTCAGTTGTTTTTCGAAAACCGTGCCGCGATATTGTTGCAGCACTTTTTCAGCTACGAGCAATGCGAAGAGTTCGCCTTCGTCAATTTGCAGCATGGGAAACGAATCAACTGGTGCGGAATAATGGTAGCCATTTCGAAGGGCATCGTATTCAATGGGCAAGGTAAAACGGTCGCGCATAAACCCGATGTCGCGATGGATGGTTTTGGTGGTGACCTCCAGTTTTTTTGAAAGCGAGGTGGCGTTGGGGTAGTTACCCCGCTGCACCATATCGTGAATTTGCAGCATCCGCGCATAAGGCGGGCGCGATTTCAATTCGGCCGGACGGCCACGCTTGGTTTTTTTTGCTCGCCCCTTGGTGCGTGCCATAGGAAGGATGCTTTAGGTTTTTAGCTTGGAAAGCAGTTCCGCGTTGGTGCCGTGCTTTTTCAACGCGCCAATGAGGGTTTCCATTGCTTGGACGGGATCGAGATCAATCATTGTCCGCCTGAGCTTGTGGATGGCATCGAGGTGTTCTTCGGGGAAGAGCTTCTCCTCTTTGCGAGTGCCGCTTTTGGGGATGTCGATGGCGGGATAAAGGCGTCGTTCAGCGAGTTTTTTGTCGAGGATGAGCTCCATATTACCGGTGCCTTTAAACTCCTGAAAGATCAGCTCGTCCATACGACTGCCGGTGTCCACCAATGCTGTGGCGAGAATGGTGAGCGAACCGCCATTTTCGATATTGCGGGCGGCAGCAAACATTCGGCGGGGAATTTCCAGTGCCCGCGCATCTACACCGCCGGACATCGTTCGGCCACTTCCAGTGTTCACGTTATTGTAAGCGCGCGCGATGCGGGTGATTGAATCCATCAACATGAACACATCCTGCCCGCACTCGACCATTCGGCGGCAACGCTCGATCATAAAACGTGAAAGTCGAACGTGTGTTTCGAGATCCATATCGTTGGAGGAGGCGACCACTTCGGCATCCACGGAGCGTTCAAAGTCGGTGACTTCCTCGGGGCGCTCGTCGATGAGCATCACGATGGTTTTCACATCGGGATGATTGGTGGTAACGGCGTTGCAGATTTGCTTGAGGATGGTCGTTTTGCCCGTGCGCGGGGGCGAAACAATCATGCCGCGGGTGCCTTTGCCAATGGGGGTTACGAGATCGATAATGCGCGTTTCGATACTGTCGGGTTCGGTCTCGAGGTTGAATTTATCTAGCGGATCGATGGTGGTGAGGTTTTCGAACCGCGAGCATTCGGTGTACTCCTTGAACGGCATTTCGTTCACGGTGTAAATCTCCTTGAGCTGTGGGCTGTGCCCCTTGTGTGGCGGCACGAGTCGGCCTTGAATGTGGCAGCCTTCGCGGAGGTAGTGGCGCCGGATTGTATCAGGCGTCACAAAGATGTCGGTGGGCTTGGACTGGAACCGGTTGCCCGAGGAACGCAGAAAGCCAAAGCCCTTGTCAGAGATTTCCAAGTATCCTCCGCCTTCTTCGGGCCACTCGGTTTTATTGTTATTTCCCATAATAAAAATTGGTGTGTGCAAACGAAACGAAACAGGATGGCCTGCATCGAGACAATCGAACGGGGATTCCCTTCACGGACTGAATCCGTGATGGAGGCGTGAACCGCGCACATTTAGGGGCAAGTCAGTACGGGTGGCAACACTTTTTTCGGGTAAATTTTATGCAGCAGGGTCCTGAACCGGCAGTTCTGTGGTGGCCATGCGGGCTTCCTCTGCCAGCGGAGTGCTCAGATAGCGTTCGCCGGCGGAAGGCGCGATGGTCACAATTGTCTTGCCGGCATTCTCCGGACGGCGGGCCAGTTGCAGCGCTGCAACTACGTTTGCGCCGGTGGAAATGCCGCACAGGATGCCTTCGGTTTTAGCCAGCTCGCGGGCCATTGCGAAGGAGTCGTCATTGCTGACCTTGATACACTCAGCAATTTGTTCAGTGCCATCCTCCGCCTTGAGGTGAAGATTATCCGGCACGAAACCGGCACCGGTGCCTTGAATTTTGTGCGGCCCCGGCGTGAGTTCCTCGCCCGCGATGGTTTGGGAAATCACGGGTGAATCTACGGGCTCCACGGCGATGCCTTGAAATGATTCTTTACGCGATCGAATGACTTCGCAGCAACCCGTGAGTGTGCCGCCAGTCCCCACACCGGCGACGACGAAATCCACCGCACCATCGGTGTCCTCCCAGATTTCCTCCGCGGTGGTTTTGCGGTGAATGGCGGGGTTGGCCGGATTTTTAAACTGTTGAGGAACCCATGCGTTGGGCGTCTCGGCTGCCAGTTTCTCGGCCATTGCGATTGCACCTTTCATTCCTTTTGCGGCGGGCGTAAGCACGAGATCCGCGCCCAACATCGCCAATAGCGTACGGCGTTCGAGCGACATGCTCTCCGGCATCGTGAGGATGAGTGAATAGCCTTTGGCTGCGGCCACAAAGGCGAGAGCAATGCCGGTGTTGCCACTAGTGGGCTCAATGATGATAGTATCCTTTGTCAGAGTACCGTCCGCTTCCGCCGCCTCGATCATAGACCTGCCGATGCGATCCTTCACACTGGAGAGCGGGTTGAAGAATTCGCACTTGAGCAGCACGGTGGCGTCGATGCCTTCGGTGACCTTGTTAAGCCGGACGAGCGGAGTACCGCCGACGGTTTGCACGATGTTGTCGTAGATTTTACCCATAATTGGAAAGTGGTGAGGGCTGATTGAGCACGGAATAAGAGGTTCGGGCAAGCACAATTGGAAATGATGATCTGCGTGAAAACAAAAGGTCCCTGCCGGACCGAAGTCCAGCAGGGACAAATTGGGGGGTGGGCGTTCGCCACACGCTCTTTCCCGATGCAACCATTGGGCACCCGCAATGCAGGTCGGTTGCTCCCCGACGCCATTCTCCGTGACTCGCGGAGTTGTCGGCCTCATAGCAGGGCCGTCCAAGGCCTTTCGGCACTTGAATTATTGGGTGAGGTTTATAAGCCCGCTTCAGCCAGTGGTTGCGGCCGCTGACCTGCGGACCAGGCTTGGACGCGGATGTGAACTATTCACCTCCAAGCCAGATAGCATGGGTCGGCCACCGTTTTTGACGGTGCGTTGGCCCTTGCCACGGGTCTCGCCTCTTACCCCTCAGATTACCATTTCGTTCACATGGCAGCGCTACAGTTTTTGTATCGCCACCGCGTCGGATGGTTTTCACGGCCGTTGTCTTGGGCTCGTGGCCATCCCGACGGGGACCCCAGCTTTGTCCCTCCTTTCAGAGGATTTCGTCTGGCTGGCCATTTCCGGCCAATTTTTGTTTCCCGCCGTGCTGATGCTGCAGTAGGTAATCTACACCCTATGGGCAACTGCGTTCGGTGCTCGCTCGAAACGTGCTCGCACCTACTTGACTCAGTTTAACGCCTCCCGAAGGTTGCGCAAAACCGGGCTATGTCCAGCATCTGTCACGGATTATCGGGTTCACCGAAGTGAGCCTGATGCGCGCAGTGCTTTCTGTAGCCAGCTCGGGGCGGCTTCTTGCCGGGCTTGCGCCCGTATGTTTCGCCCCTAACCTCTTGAGTGGATTTTTCGCATTCGATGGCGTGCGACCGCCACCGCCCACTCAAGTGAACTGTGCCTCTTCTGCGCTCGGTTTTCCTCGTTTCCTTAGGGCCATCCAATCACCGAAGTGACGTTCAAGCCGAATCTCATCGCGAATCCGTGGCGTTTCAAAGGGGGCAGTCGAATCAGCCTCGCCTGCCCTTTCGCCCAGTTCTCCTGGGATTTATCCTGAGAGTTTCGTGCCAGTTGCCCGGCACTATACTCTGTTCTTTCAAGGAACCTTAGCTCAAACGATTACTCGTAGAACTAAAAACAAGATACCACACTTTTAAAGTTTGGCCACTAGTTATTGTGAACAGCTTATTCCCATTATTTAATTAGAAACATAACGTCACACATGAAGATAACCCCTATTTTTTAGGGCTGAACAAGGCGCTTGTGAAAAAAATCTCAAGCGCGCCGAATGAAGGTGCTTGGGTTTGTGAATAAATCTGGGATTAGATTCACACAAAAACCCCTAGGGGTTGCGGAAAGGGCGAGAACTGGATTACTTGCCGCCCTTGGTTTTGGCGGTCGTTTTTTTACGCTTAAGGTAATCAGTGCGCCGTCTGCGCTTTTGTACTTTGTTGGTTTGTTGACCCATGGTGAATTACTTCCTCTTTACTGAATTTGGTTTTCCGTGTTGCCTCGGGGAGTATGAAACCGATGCAGCGGATGTGCAATTTAATTTTGGCGATAACGCTCCTGAGCCTAGGTTTTGCAGGTTGTAAATTGCCGGCGCGTAATACTGGGAATGAATATGAGATGGCCATTTTCGGCCAGTCGGCAACGGCAGGGGTGCAGCTTACGATTCAAATTGAGGTTCCTCGCGCTTCAAATCGATCGGTATGGATAGACGCGGAACCTTTGTTTTGGGTGGCTGATGGACTTCAGAGTGCCGAGCTGGTTGTGGACAAGCAGGGATTCGAAATATTGAGGCTCTGGCTGACCACGGCCGGATCCCGCCAGTTTGAAGGGGTTACGAGTCGCTACCTGCAGCGCAATTTATTTTTTCTATATCCGTTGCCTGACCCCACGCAAAAGGGAAAATTTAAATCGTGCTGCGTGGGGACGTACCGCGTGGAAGGGGTTGTGGCCGCCCGCGTGCTGGATGTAATTCCGGATGCCTCACATATGGAGCTGGAGTTCATTGTTGAGGAATTAAATTTGAAAGTGGGGGCCCAATAACATATGTGGCCGCGCCTTTGGGTGGTCATGCTAACGGGGGTAATTGGGTGCGGGCGATCCACTGAGCCAGCCCCGCCTGTCTTGCCCGCCTCTCCCCAGCCTGCCACA
>JAPKEI010000459.1 GCA_028872685.1 Verrucomicrobiota bacterium
TTGCAGATCGTAGAGTTCGGGGGCACCGTTAGCTTTACTGGGGATTACGAGCTTGTAGCGGTTGTCCAGCCACACTCGCGATCCGGAATAGTCCGCTTCTTCAATGGGGGGTTGGTGGTAATTACGGAAGTTGCGGGTGGGGATGTTTCCCATCAACTTCACCAGCGGCGTTGTACCCTGTTGCTCCTCAGCCGTAAAGTAGGGCTTGGCACCATTGCGCGTGGCGCGGCGTGTATTGAAACTCCAGAAACCGATCGGCTTGGAGCGCGTTTTCATTTTCCCCGTCACGAGCGGCGCTAAGCTAATGCCGTCCAATGGGCGCTTGGGTGGTTCCACGGCCGCCCACTCACACAAGGTGGGAAGCATGTCGCTGGTCACACCGTTCACTTTACTCACACGACCTTTCTTGATATTAGCCGGCCATTCGATGAGTCCTGGTACGCGAATGCCCCCTTCATACATATGACCTTTCTCTGTGCGAAACGGCGTCACCACCCGACCATAACTGGGCGGGCTGCCGTTATCCCCGCAGTACCACAGCACGGTGTTGTCTCGCAGGTTCAATTCTGTCAGGCGTGTGCGCAGCTTACCGATCGCACGATCCATAGCAGTGATCTCCGCATACCGCTCACGCAACACATCGCGCAAGGAGCGTGAGGTAGGCCGTCCGGTTTCATTGGAGGTTAGCCGCACCTTGCGCTTGTCGTATTCCGCGGGCAAATCGTCGTAGAGGGCGAGGTCCTTGGGTAGACCGCTGTAGGGTTGGTGCGGCGAGCCAAACCATACCACGGCGAGAAATGGCTTCTCTCGTTTCTTGGCATCTTCAATGAAGCGCAACGTCTCATCGATCGTCACCTCTGAGCCCTCGCCTTTAATAACGACGGGCGGACCACCGTTGCGCGAGAAGGGAGGATTCATCTCATAAAAATTATCGTGCGAAACATACTCGTGGAATCCCATCGCCCGAGGGTTGGTGGGCGAATCCTTTTTGACTGGCCCCAAGTGCCATTTCCCAAAATGCCCGCAATGGTAACCGGCCTTGGCCAACAGGTGGGCCATGGTGATTTCTTTTGGCCGAATGGAGTAACCTGGCGTGAACGTGCCGTAGCGGTTGGGATGCCGCCCGGTCAAGAAACTGCCGCGCGTTGGTGAGCAGGAAGGATGACCGGCATAAAAATGATCAAGCCGCAGGCCTGTTCGCGCCATCTCATCGAGCACAGGCGTCTTGAGGTGTGGATGTCCGTTGTAACCGGTCTCAGCCCAGCCGTGGTCATCACCCATCAGGAGGATGATATTCGGTTTTTTTGTTTCAGCCCAAACAGCAAGAGGAAGCAGTAATGCAAAGAGGGTCAGATAAGATTTATTCATCGGGAAGACGAATCGTACCCGTCGTTAGAGATTTTCACCAGAGTTCAGTTTCCCTAATTTTTTGCCCAGATCGCTCTTGCGGGTTGCGGTGAGCTTCGCCTTCAATTCCTCTTTATAAAATCATTACTACTGCGTCATCTTTGGACGGGCCCAGTCCTGAGGCTGATAGCCTTCTGGTTGTTGCGGTTTGTTAACTGTCACCGCCTTATCCTTTTCCGGATTAAAAAGCGGCCAGCTATCGGTCCTGAAGGGCGAAGCCGGAAGGCCCTCCTTGTTATACAATAAATTCCGTTGAGAAGGATTCATCGCCCACG
>JAPKEI010000460.1 GCA_028872685.1 Verrucomicrobiota bacterium
AAGCTGGATTGGAGCGCAAACTCGGAGCCACAGCGGGAATGATGCGCGGTAAAATAAAAAATGTAAGCAGGCAAAAGGCAATCGTTATCCAGCCGGCCTTGGTGGTAGCGCGTCGCCAATACATTCCCAGCCAAAACAGCGCGGCAAAGGTCATGGGCACAATCCACGTCAATTCCAGTTGTTTGAACATATCCAGCATCGTGACGGAGATAATCACCGCGCCCAGCACCACGATGCCCCCTGTGATACGGCCAAGACGGAGGCATTCCCGGTCACCCGCCTGCGGATTGAAATACGGCACATAAATATTGCGCACCACCAGCGCAGAGCAGACGAGCATATAGCAATCCACACTGCTCATCAGCGCGGCCAGCAAACAGGCAAGCATAAGGCCAACCAATCCGATGCCCAGAGGGCCTAGCAATTCCTTGGTGGCCACGCCCCACGCCATGTCGGCGTCTTTGATGAGGGCGGCGTCGCCGCCGTACAGCGTGAGCACAATCAGCGCAGTGATGACCCAGCCGATGGTGCAAAATCGTTTGATGAAGTTACCGGTGACGAGCCCCACACGCGCGTCGTGTTCGCTCTTGGCCGAGCCGCCGCCGGTAACGATGAAATGCGGCGTGAGCACAATACCGATTATGTTCATAATCACTATCGTGATGATCGCATACAATGGAAACTCGCTGGCCGCACTTCCGCCCACAATTTCAAAGGTGGAGGCCGGCAACTGTTCGTGCATCACGCGGAATCCATCGGTCCACGTGTCGCCGGTGGCCCCGAATTTTTCCACCACCGCATTCAAGCCAAAGGGGATGAGTAAAATCGAAAGCAGAATAATGCAAATGCCTTGGATGAGGTCGGTCCAGTAGGCGGCGGTGAGCCCGCCGAGCACGCCGTACAAAGTGACAATGACGGCGACCAAGGGCACTAGCACGTATTCGGTTTGCACCCCGAACAGTTCCCCTCCCATCAGCGGCACGGCGACTTTTCCGATGGCGGTGAAGAGCATGGCGCCGTAGACCATATAATAAAAGCAGCCGAAGATTGCGTAGGCGACGCCCATGGATTTGGATTCGTAGCGCTCGGTGAACCAGTCGCCAAGGGTGAGGCAGCGCATGCGGCGGTACCACACGGCGCTAATCCAATAGATGGGCGTGACGAAGAGCCAATACATCACGCCCCACATTCCGCTCATCCCGTTGGCGAAGGTGCCGCGGGCGGTGTTTACAGGGTCGGCGGAACCGGTGCCCGCGCCAAAGGCGGCAAAGGTTTGCATCAGCTTGCCGAATTTGCGGCCGCCCATAAAATAATCCTCCTGCCCTTTGACCTGCCGCATGGCCCAAAAGCCGATACCAGCCATTCCGGTGAAATAAAGAAAGAGAACGAGATAATCCGCGAAATTCATCACGCAAAGGATACCGATTTGCGCGGCTTACCCAATAAAAAACCCGCCCCACTTTTCAGGTGGGGCGGGTTGCAATTGGGTTATTGGAAACGCCGGAGGTTAGTCTGATTTCTTTTCGTCGTCTGACTTGGGTTCGTCCTTTGACTCTTCGGACTTCACATCCGGCGCCTCGGTTGTCCCCTCTGAAGCGGCTTCTTCGGGCACCTCAGTTTCTTCTTCCGCAGTCTCCGTTTCCTCGGATGCAACTTCTTCCGTTGATTCCTCGGTCACAG
>JAPKEI010000461.1 GCA_028872685.1 Verrucomicrobiota bacterium
GAGGCTTCAGGATGGTACTGCACGCTGAAAATTGGCTTGGAACGGTGGCGCAGACCCTCGACGGTTTGGTCGTTGAGATTGATGCGATCAACTTTAACTTCCTCAGGAAGTGTTGTGGAATCCACCGCAAAACCGTGGTTTTGGGAGGTGATCTCAATGCGGCCTGATTCCAAATCCATAACCGGCTGATTGGCCCCGCGATGGCCAAACTTGAGCTTGAACGTGCTTCCGCCCAATGCTTGCCCAAGGATTTGGTGGCCGAGGCAAATCCCAAACACAGGCGTTCCATGACTCACTAAATCGTTCACCGCCTTCACCGCATAGCCCAATGCGGCGGGATCACCGGGGCCATTGGAGAGAAACACACCTGCTGGATTATGCTTTAGCACTTCTTCGGCGGTCGTGCTCGCGGGCACCACGCGAACTTGAAAGCCGTGCCGGCGCAGGCAACGGAGGATATTGTATTTGATGCCAAAATCGTACGCCACAATCGGCACATCCGCCGGGGGCAGGGCGGGAGGGTGCGGCGTGGGGTCGTTTCCCGATGGGATTGCAAATTCTTCACTGGATTGTTCGTGCGAATCCCAGTCGAATGCTTCCGCGTGCGTAACCTCTTTCGCGAAATCCGCACCGACCAATCCGGGCCAGTCGGCGGCTTGTTGCTTTGCGTCGTCATCGGAAATATCCTCCGTTGAAATCATGCCATTCATTGCGCCGCGCACGCGAAGCTTCTTGGTGAGTGCGCGGGTGTCGATGCCTTCAATGCCGGGGATGCCGTTTTCTTTCAGATATTCATCGAGTGATTGCCGTGCGCGCCAGCTGCTGACCACCGGTGAAAGTTCACGCACCACAAATCCGGAGACGTGCGGCTGATAGGATTCGATGTCTTCCGGGTTCACGCCGTAGTTGCCAATCTCCGGGTAAGTCATCGTCACGATTTGCCCCTTATAGGAGGGGTCCGTGAGAATTTCCTGGTAGCCCGTCATCGAAGTGTTAAAGCACACCTCGCCACAGGCCGTGGCACGTGCACCAAAACTTTTGCCGTGAAAAACTGAACCGTCTTCGAGAGCGAGAATTGCCATTATCGTTGGGTTGGCCGTGAAGCCGTGCGAGTGTAGGAAGGGCCCGCCCACTCGTCAAGCGGCGACACAAAAAAGGCGCGACCCAAAGGCCGCGCCATGAATTTATCTGCGACTACTTAATCGCCTTACTCAGTTCGGCAATATATTTTTCCTTTGAAGTGCGACCGAAGCCCACTTTTTTTGTCAGCTCTTTGCCGGCGGCATCCATGAGAATCACCGTCGGATAGCCTTTAACAGCAAAGGCTTTTGCCTGCTCCCGGTTATACGCCGCTTGCTCTTTGCTCACTTTGCTTTTGTCGCGCGGGAAATCCAGCTCAACGAGCACCAGATGTTTTTTGGCGTAGGCCTTGAATTCATCAGAGTTAAAGACGTTCTTTTTCAACGCCTTGCACGGCGGGCACCAATCCGAGCCGGTGAATTCCACCAGCACGGCTTTGCCTTCTTTTTTGGCTACTTCTTTAGCTTTTTCAATGTTAGTGAGCCAGCCTTCGCCAGCGGTGAGGCTGAGGCTCAAGGCAAACAGGGTTGTCAATGCGATCAGTTTTTTCATTTTTAAAACCTTTATGATTTAGGGGTTAATTTCGATAGCCGAGTTTA
>JAPKEI010000131.1 GCA_028872685.1 Verrucomicrobiota bacterium
CAGAACGTCGCGAGACAGTTCGGTCCTCTATCCTCTGTGGGCGTAGGAAAATTGAGGGGTTCACTTTCTAGTACGAGAGGACCGAAAGTGACGCACCTCTGGTGTTCCAGTTGTTCTGTCAAGAGCACGGCTGGGTAGCTAAGTGCGGAAGAGATAAGCGCTGAAAGCATCTAAGCGCCAAGCTCATCCCAAGATAAGGTTTCCTTTGAGACTCCTGGAAGACTACCAGGTTGATAGGCCAGAGGTGTAAGCACAGCAATGTGTTCAGCTGACTGGTACTAATGTTCGATTGCTTATCTTTATCCCTTCGGGGATAAAAAACTTGTTCCACCCGGAACAACCAACATAAGCCGGCAAAATTGCTGGTAAGATTCCGTGCAGGGTTTTCAGAGAACGCCCATCCGGGCGAGCTCGGAAACAACACAATTTATAGGTGGCCATAAAGTGGTGGCCCGACCCGATCCCATCCCGAACTCGGCCGTCAAACACCACGTTGCCGATGGTAGCAGTTCGATAGGTTCTGCGAGAGTAGGTAGCCGCCTTACTTTAATCAAAAAAGACCGGAGCTAAAAACTCCGGTCTTTTTTGTGCCCAGATGAAATCCTGGAAACTATTCCTCACTCAATTCCCCTACATTTGAAGGCAACAACTGTAACATTGTCTTCCCCACTGTAATTCGATCTCCAAACTTCACTTTAATCTTTGTTCGCCGCAGTCCATTCACCCAAGTCCCTAGCCGACTCCCCAAATCTTCAATCCAATATTCCCCTTCCTCCTCCCAAATCTTTGCGTGCTTCCGGCTCACTGACTTGTCTTCCCTCAAATTCAACTCTGGTGTCCCCTTCGAACTCTGCCGCCCAATTGTCACCGTTGTGTGCGGCACGCTCACTGACTTCGTCTTACCCAAAAATGTGCAAACAATATTCATTCGGCAAGTCCCGATCCTACCGCCCGACCAGCCCCGCATAAACTAAAAAACTATCCACATCACCCCGCCAACCTTGACCCATCGCGGCCGAACCCGTAAACAAACCAGCCGATGTCACGTCCCGCCACAGTTTATTTAGTCGGCGCAGGCCCCGGCGATGCTGGGCTGCTCACCGTGCGTGGTGCCGAATTGCTCGCGCGTGCCGATGTCGTAGCTTACGATGCGCTGTGCAATCCCGCTCTCCTCAAGCTCGCGCCCGCCGAAGCCGAAATCATCTTTGCCGGCAAACGGTCCGCCGATCACGCCATCCCGCAGAACGAACTTAACGCTCTCCTCGTCGAAAAGGCCAACCAAGGCAAAACCGTCGTTCGCCTCAAAGGTGGCGATCCATTTGTCTTTGGCCGTGGCGGTGAAGAAGCGCAGGAACTCGCCGCCGCCGCCGTTCCCTTTGAAATCATCCCCGGGATTTCCTCCGCTGTGGCTGCTCCCGCGTATGCTGGAATCCCCGTCACCCACCGCGACCATTGTTCCAGCTACACCGTCATCACCGGCCACGAACGCCCCGAAAAAGGCGACGAAAGCGCCATCGACTGGCAAAATCTCGCAAAAAATCCCGGCACCAAAATCGTCCTAATGGGCGTCGAACGTTTGCGCGATATCGCCGGTCAATTACAAAAAAATGGCCTTGCCGCCGACACCCCAGTTGCCCTTGTCCGTTGGGGAACCACCGGTCGCCAACAAACTCTCACCGGCCAAATAGATTCTATCGCGGACGCAGTGGAGCAAGCCAAATTCAAATCCCCCGCCGTCACAATCATCGGCAGCGTGGTCAATCTCCGTGCGGAGCTAAATTGGTTTGAGCAACGCCCGCTCTTCGGTCAACGCGTCGTTGTGACCCGCACCCGCCAACAAGCCAGCACCCTCGCCAAGCGCCTCAGCGAGTTGGGTGCGGACGTGCTTGAAATCCCCACCATCCGCATTGATGAGCCTACCAATAAACTTCCGCTGCGCGATGCACTGCTCGGCCTTGGCTCGTACCAATGGCTCGTCTTCACCAGCCCCAATGGCGTCGACCATTTTTTCAAATATTTCCTGCGGGGCTTTGATGACCTCCGAGATCTCGGCGGCTGCCGCATTGCCGCCATCGGTCCCGCCACCGCCGCCAAGCTTGCCGCGCTCCATCTCAAAGTGGATCTCATTCCCGAAGATTACACTGCTGCCGGCGTCGCGAAGGCATTTACTGACAGCGAAGATTTCACCATCGAGAACGAAAACATCTGTCTCCTGCGCGCCGAAGTCGCCAACCCAGAACTGCCCAAGGCTCTCGAAGACTTGGGCGCCATCGTCGATGACATCCCCGTTTACAAAACTGTCCCCGAAACCGAAGACCGCACTGGCTCCGTAGCGCGATTGGAAGCAGAGGGTGCTGGCTGGATTACCTTCACAAGCAGCTCCACCGCGGAAAATTTCGACGCGCGATTTGGGCTCAGAGAAACCCTCAAGCAACACGCAATGCAACCCATCAGCATCGGGCCCGAAACCACCAAAAGCCTCAAAGCCCTCGGCACGCCCCCCGTAGTTGAAGCCAACCCGCACACCATCGACGGCGTGGTTGAAGCTCTCTTGTCGCAAGTGCGTGGCTAATGTGCTGCTGGTATATTACTTGTAGATCCAGCGCCACCAATCTCCCGGGAGCAGATCACGCCCCAAATCGTTCCAGCAACGACTCAAATTCCACACGCTGAACCTGTTGCAAAATTATATATTCATCAGTACCCACTCGTGCGCTACTCACCGCATCCACCATCGCGGCGGCATCCCATTTGATGCCGCCTAAATTTTCAAGCGATGTGCCCGCGACTAACTGCTTCACCTGATTTGAAATTTTTGGATACGCTGGGTGCGTTCCCGCGCGATTAAACCAATATTTTGCGTTGGAATAATCCGGCTCACGCCGGTGCATTATGCCGTGCAAAAAACTGCCATCGGCACAGGGAATGTTCTGCGAAAAATTATGCGATTCATCCAAATGATCGTGCCACAAAAGCGCCGCGCTTTGAATCAGCGCGGATTCGCCATCCACCGTAGCCATCACGGCAGCAACTGACATCGCGCTGTCCCGTTGTTCGGGGCCGAGGCCGGAGGAGTCTTCAAAATTGAAAACCGATTCCAGTTTTTTTCGCATAAAAGTTATTGGGCGGCCATCACTTCGTGATAGGCGAGGTGTAGCTGATGGATAAGCGGTGACACCGCTAGGTCGTGGCCATCCAGTGAATTTACCGTCTGAATTTCGCTCACGCTGTTGGTGAGGAAAACGCCATCGGTCGTATACAAATCGCGTGGCACAGCGTTGAGCTGGTGTGTGGGCAGCCCGATTGACGCCGCCAGCTCGAGCACCATCCCGCGCGTGATGCCGGAGAGGCATCCGCTTTGCAGGGGGGGGGTGATAATTTCGCTGTTGTTAATCCAAAATAAATTGCTGCTCGTGGCTTCGGAGACGTTGCCCTCGCGATTGGTGAGTAAGGCGTCGTCAGCACCGGCCACTTCCGCCTCGCGCTTGGCGAGAATGTACGGGAGTTTGTTGGTGGTCTTCACCGTGGACATCGGATCGTGATCGCTCAGCACTTGTATGGCAGTGATGAGTTTGCGGGGTCTTGCTGTGTCGGGGTCAATGGACGGCGCTTCGTGCAGGCTCATCAGCACTGTAGGTTCAAAATTTCCAGAAGGCGAGTAGCCGCGCTTCCCGGCGCCGCGCGTCACGTGAATGCGCAACACGGCGTTCTTGCAATTATTTTCCGCGATCAACGCCGTGGCGTGTTGAAGTAATTGGCTAAAATCATAGCGCTCTCCAATGTGCAGTGTGCCCATCCCGTGCTGTAATCGACCAATGTGGCGATCGAGCAGGAAGGGTTTCCCGTTGTTCACGCGGAGCGTTTCGAAAATGCCATCGCCATAAAGGAAGCCCCGATCGAAGACAGAAACCTTCGCCTCCTCCTCGGGGAGGAACTGGCCGTTGAGGAAGACAATCACGCGCGCAGTGTGCGGATGGCGCGGGCGTTTGTAAATCACTTAGGAAAGCCTAGGCCAACCACTCCGGAATCACTTTGCCGGCCACATCGGTGAGGCGGAAATCGCGGCCTTGAAAACGATACGTGAGTCGCTTGTGGTCGATGCCGAATTGGTGGAGCATCGTGGCGTGGAGATCGTTGGGGTGCACGGGGTCCTCAGTGATGTTCCAGCCAATCTCATCGGTAGCGCCGTAAACCTGGCCGCCCTTGAGACCGCCGCCGGCCATGGCCATTGAGAAACAGAAAGGATGATGGTCGCGCCCAGTGCCGGCGGTGCGGCCATTGCGGTTTTCGCCCAGCGGCGTGCGTCCAAATTCCGCGCTCCAAGTGACCATCGTGCTGTTGAGCATCCCGCGTTGCTTGAGGTCCTTGATGAGCGCAGCGATGGGCTGATCCACTGCACCGGCGTTGAATTTCAATTCGGGATCGAGATTGCTGTGGTGATCCCACGAGGCGTAAACAATGTTAATGATCCGCACACCGCGTTCTACGAGCCGCCGTGCGAGCAGGCAGTTGCGCGCAAAATCCTGATAAGTGTTGCCGAGCTGCCCGCGTCCACCTCCCTTCGGCTCAGGGCGATTTAGCCCATACGCTTTTTTGGTGGTGGTGGTTTCCTTGGAAAGATCAATCAACTCCGGCGCGGCCGTCTGCATTCGGCTGGCCAGTTCGTAGCTCGCAATGCGGCTGGCGATTTCGGGGTCGTGGATTTTCTCAAAACGACTTTGGTTGAGCTGCCTCAACGCGTCGAGACCGAGCCGTTGCAATTCAGGCGGGAGGCCCTTTGGGTTATCGAGATTCAGTACCGGTTCACCTTGCGTGCGAAAGAGCACACCCTCGTAAGTGGACGGTAGAAAGCCGCTCTGCCAAAGCGTGGCCCCGCCGCTGGAGCCCCGCCCCGCTGTCAGCACCACGTAGCCGGGAAGGTTTTCTGATTCACTGCCGAGCCCGTACGTCATCCACGAGCCCATCGTCGGCAGTCCAAACCGCGACGCGCCGCATTGCATCAGCAGTTGTCCCGGATGATGATTGAATTCCTCCGAATGCATCGATCGCACCAGCAGTAAATCATCCGCTACCGTGCCTAGATGCGGCAGGTAATCGCTCAACTCCATCCCGCATTGGCCGTGCGGTTTAAAGACGCGCTTGCTGCCGCGCAGCGTGGCGGTCGCCGGCTTGATGAATGCAAACCGCGCCTTGTCCAAAATTTCCTTTGGAAGTTTTTGCCCGTGGCGTTTGGCGAGCACCGGCTTGGGGTCAAACAAATCAATTTGCGACGGCGCGCCCGCCATGAAAATGTTAATGCACGCTTTCGCCTTCGCATCAAAATGTGGCTTGCGTGGCGCCATCGGATTGGAAAATTCCGCCCCGAGCAGGCCATCCTCCAGCAACAGCGACGATAATGCCACGCCGCCAATTCCACAGGCGGAGGTCGCCAGGAAATCCCGGCGAGCGCTTTGCAGGTTTACTTGTCGCTTCATTTTATGGGAAAATTATTCGCGTGTGATGAACTCATCAAGGTTCAGCATCACGCGCGCAGTGACCGTCCAAGCACTGGCCTCCGCGTTGCCGTTGAGTGCCTTGGCTTCGAGCGTGTGGGTGGCGTAATAGGCGCGTGTTTGTTTCAGTAGATGGATCAGTGCGGCGCTTTCGTTGGCTGAAGGTTGACGTGCTACACAAATTTTGAAACCCAGCGCAATGCGAGCCTCGTCAGCGGATTTTTCTTTCAGCAACTGCTTGGCCAATGCTTTGGCGGCTTCGATAAACACTTCGTTGTTCAACGTGGCCAGCGCGGCGAGGGGGGTGTTGGAGCGGGTGCGCTTGACGCAAGTTACATTGCTGTCGGGGCAGTCAAAAGTGATGAGGTTCGGATGCGGAGAGGTGCGTTTGAAAAATGTGTAGAGCCCGCGTCGATAGCGGTTTTCGCCCTTGCTGGTTACCCATTTAAAATTGTTCGCATAACTCAGCGCGGCCACGCCGGAGGGTAGGGGAGGGAACACGCTGGGGCCGCCGAGCTTACGCGCCAGCAATCCGCTCGCGGCGAGGTTGAGGTCACGGATGATTTCCGCCTCCACACGAAAACGATTTTGACGGTGCAGCAAAAGGTTGCCAGGATCGTGCGCGGCCATTTCCGGCCGGTGCGCGGAGGATTGCCGATATGTGGCGCTGTTGACGATGAGGCGAATCATTGCCTTGCGGCTCCATTTGTGTTTCACCAATTCTGACGCCAACCAATCGAGCAACTCAGGATGTGTCGGCGCATCGCCGCGCACGCCGAAGTCGTTCACCGTGCGCACGATGCCTTCCCCAAAGAGGTTGGCCCAAATATGATTGGCCGTCACGCGCGGCACCAGCGGGTTGTGCCCATCCACCAGCCAGCGCGCGAGGTCCAGCCGGTCGCCTTGAGCGCGGTTGGTTGCCTTGGGGAGGGTGGAGAGCGTTGTCGGCGTCACCTTTTCGCGCGGTTGCTTAAACTCGCCCCGATGCAACAAGTGTGAAACACGTGGAGAATTGGCGCGCTGTGAAATTACCCGCACACTCATCACTGGCGAAGCGGGCGCAGGCTTTTTCAGCTCCGCCTGCAAAGTCTTTACCTCCGAATCCCACTCGCGGAAATAAGCAAACAACACCGCCGTTTGTTCTGTGTCGCGCTTTGCCGCGTCAATCGCCAGTGCTTTGACAACAGCCGGGGGAATGTCATCGTCAGTCGATTGTCCCGTGCGAGCGGTGATGCGGAATCGGCCTAGCGTGTGTTGGCTGCCGTATTGCTGGTCAAGCACCACTTGAATTTTTGTGGTTCCCTTAAACGAAATCAACTTCGCAGTCGTGAGAATCAAATGATGCGGTTTGCCGAATTGCGGGCTGATCGCCCAGCCGGTGCCCTTGCTGCCTTCCGCGATTTTCCCATCGATGGCGTTGGCGGCCGCCCATTTGTCCTGCGCAAAATCCGCCCGCGCGCCCGAAAACGTAACGCGATTTTCCTTGGCATCAAACTTCGAGCCGCCCGTGGCGTACACGCGTACATCGTTCAGCACAAAATTTCCGTGGGTCGTACGGCCGGGGCCATTAGTGTTTAATGACTTGTCCGGAAGAGCCTCGATCTTTAGGCCGGTGATGCCCTTCACGTCTGAGGAGAATTCCAGCGTGTATTTAGCCTTCGCCGGATTATCCCCCGTCACCAAAAACGAGCCGTCCTTTTGCGGCTTGAAAATTACGCCTTTGGGCCCTTTTGCTGAGACGGTCTTAAGTGGATGAAATTCTTCTGGAATAATTTTCTGCGCAGCAATTTTTAACTGCAGCTCAGCTTCCAATTCCGGCAGTTTCTCTTTCAGCACCGCATCGCGCGCGGATACTTTTGACTGAAGCACTTTCAGGAGATCATCGTGTACGGCCTTTGCTTTCA
>JAPKEI010000132.1 GCA_028872685.1 Verrucomicrobiota bacterium
CCTTCAAGCTTGGTTTTCAAATCCGAAGGAAGACGGTTGTAGAGAGCTGAACAATCGGAAAGGATTTTCCGTTGTTCATCGGTTAGCTGTTGCTTGAGCAATTCCTCTCTAGTCACGCGACAAACATAAAGTCCGGATATGTGCCGAACCAGTCTAAAGCAAGCCTCACGCCTTTCTCAGATATCTTGACGAGCCGAATATTTTCAGCACATCATAAAAGCGATGACTCGCTTTGCTTTTATTCTGCCCGCTATTTTTCTGATATCCCCTGCGCTACAGGCAGCACGTCCACCGATGATTACATTGTCGGCAATGAGCAAAGCCGGGGGAAGTGTGGAAGCGGTCTATATGCTCAACGGGGATATCATTAGCGGCAAGTTTGTGAAATTTGATCCTAAAATCGGCCTGATCTGGGAAGCTGCCGGCATCAAGCCCGCGCTACAGATTGATCCAGCAGGTATCGATCGAGTGACGTTCAAAGGGCAACCTCCAGCCAAGGCCTCGCGGTCACGCATCCTGCTCAATAGCGGCAATGAGCTGACCGGCAAGATTGAGATTGTTGATGCTGACAAGGTGGTGATCAACAGCTGGTATGCCGGCCGGCTCGAGTTCAAGCGTACCGCCATAAAGGCAATCATTCCTGCAAGAGGGGGAAGCGGGCAAGTCACGTTCAAAGGCCCAAAGTCAGAAAAGGACTGGGTCTTCAGCACCGCCAAGAATGCAGGCGGAAAGAAAGGTGTCCTAAATAACTTCATACCTCCGAAAGCCATCCCGGGTAATTTGCCAAAGAAAAATGTGCCCGGCGGTATGTTCCAATTCAAGGCCAACTCATTTGAAAGCACTGGCTCCGGCGCGATGGTGGGCCGAGAAGTTGAATTTCCGGACAAGTCGATCACTGAATTTGATCTGGATTGGAAAACACCAACGGGTCGGTCATCCGCATACTTCAACCTGAACGTTAATTTTTTCTCGGACAACCTGAAGTCCGGAAGCAACGGGAACTCTTATTCGCTAAAGCTCAGTCAAACGGGTGCTAGCCTGTCCCGCCACGAGATGCAGGATGGTGAGCCTGTTTCAAACCGATTGGGATCAAACGCGCGGGTCAACCTCACCGGCATCGGATCCCGGGCTCGCTTCTCCTTCCGTGTGGACAGAAAGAAACGGACTTTCATACTGTTTATTAATGGCCAGAAAATTTCCAACTGGAAGGACAAGGGGGAATTCGCCGGAAAAGGTGCCGGCTTGGTTTTCACTTCCCGCGCCTCCTATCCCGTGAGGATCAGCAACATCAGTATCAAACAATGGGACGGCAGCCTGCCGGTGAGTTTCAAGGATACGTTGGGGTCGCCCAAGGAGGACTTTTTGCGCTTGGCCAATGATGATACGATGTCGGGCAGTGTCATTAGCGTCCGTGAAAATATTATCCATTTGAAAACAATCAGCTTTGGAGACGTAAACGTACCCCTCAACCGCACGGGCTTGATTCAGTTCGCTGGCAATAATGCTCCGATAAATGAAAAGCTGCCGAAGGGTGTGGTGACCGCCAAGCTTAAGGGGTACGGTTCATTAACCTTCTCGCTGAAGAGCTGGAAGGATGGGAAACTGGAAGTTGAAAGTCCGGACTTCGGCACCGCAACCATTGATGGAACCATAGTTGAGTCAATCACCTTCAATCAGAACAAGAAACGTGCTTCAGGTGGTAATGGGACACTCTCTAAAAAAGAGTTGAAAAAGCAACTTCGCGACAAGGAGAAGGGGAACATCGCCCCAGTGCCTCAGCGTTTCCCAAGACCGAACAAGTAAGAACGAGGCAAGCCAAGGCCTAGCGGATCGGACTTAGCTTTATGGTGATTTCGCGGGAATTCTTCCCCATACGATCAGTGGCACGGAGCTTGATATGTTGGCCGGGTTGTTTGGCACGGATACGGTTTAATAAATCTTTGGTACGCTCAACGGGTTTGCCGTCGGCGGCCACAATGACGTCCCACTCCTTCAGCCCAGCCTTGGCGGCGACTCCATTCGCACGGAGCTGACGTACTACCAGGCCGCGCACACCTTTCGGCAACTGAGCAATGAACTTCGGCTCTTGCCCCCACAATTCCTCAACACCGGTCTGCATTGTTGCGCTGTGTACAGTCTCCTTTTTCTCCAGCAGCCGGCGTAATGATGCTAGCGGAGCCGCATAAGCTATCCCTTGATGCGCGCCATTGATCGTCATGGCCGCGCTCTGCACGCCGATCAATTCGCCGTGCGCATTAACCCACGGCCCACCTGACGTGCCAATGGGAGATATGGCGGAGATGTGAAGAATTTCCCGGAACGCGCCATCATAAAACTCAAACGTCGGGCGATCGCGTGCCACGGTTCCGGATATCATCACATGATGCCGAAAGACCGGCGCCCCAAACAAATAAACCGGTTGCCCGGCCTTCGTATTGGCTTTGGCCAGGGATAGATGCGGATATGGCTGGTCGCGCGCAGGTAATTTGAGCAATAACAAATCATGGGCACGATCCCGCGCAACGAGTTGGATGGGATGACGCCCCAAGGCCGTCGATTGGGCTTCGACCTTTGCTTCATCACCGGGGACCATGTGGTTGGCGATGAAAACATGCCCTTGTGCATCCACCACACTGCCTGAACCGGCTAAGCGGCCATTCACCAGAATCTCCACCGAGGCTTCTTTCAGTTTCGCATAAACAACGGGCTGCGTCTGTGGAGCCGCACAACCGACAACTACACCAAACCACACTGTTATGATAATCGAATAGTCCAAGAATGTTCTCATTATGAATTTGCCACCAAGGCATTGATTTGGCTGGCGGCGTAGGCGGCGCCGAATCCGTTGTCGATGTTGACGACAGTGACGCCACTGCCGCAGCTATTGAGCATACCGAGTAAGGCTGCCACACCTTCAAAACTCGCACCGTAGCCGATGCTGGTGGGGACGGCGATGACGGGTTTGTCAACGAGGCCGGCCACCACACTGGGGAGCGCACCTTCCATGCCGGCGACGACAATCAACACATTTGCCGCGCGGAAATCTTCGGCACACGCAAGGAGGCGGTGCAGTCCGGCGACGCCGACGTCGTGGATGCGCTGCACGCGATTGCCCATGGCCTCGGCGGTGACGGCGGCTTCCTCGGCTACCGGCAAATCACTGGTGCCGGCGGAGAGGATGGCGATGGTTCCCGCGCGAGGTTTGGTTTTCTTTTTCTCAATGACCGCGCAGCGGGCAGTCTCGTGATGGACGGTTTTCTTGAATTTCTTTTTTAGAGCCTTGGCGTGATCGGGCGTAATGCGGGTGATAAGGACGCGATCGTTTTGCTTGAGAATCTCAGCGGCGATTTTGACGACTTGCACGGGTGTTTTGCCGCTGCCGTAAATGACCTCCGGAAAGCCCTGCCGCAGGGCGCGATGCTGATCCACCTGCGCGAAGCCGAGGTCGGTGATGGGCGCCGCGCCCAACGCGGCGAGTGCCTTCGCGCGGCTGATTTTTCCAGCGCGAAATTGATCAAGCAGCTTGGCAGCTTCGTCGGGGGTCACGCGCTGATTATGCTTGGCTACCGAATCTTCTCCAGCAAAAACGCCAGCAGCTCACCGATGGGCATCCGCGTTTGCTCCATCGTATCGCGGTCGCGAAGAGTGATGGTGTCTTTGAGTTCGTCGCCTTGTTCTCCGAGAGTATCAAAATCGATGGTGACGCCGTAAGGTGTGCCGGCTTCGTCTTGGCGGCGGTAGCGGCGGCCGATGGCGCCGCCTTCGTCGTAAAACACCGCCATGTGCGGGCGGAGCAAGGTGCAGACTTCGCGCGCTTTGGCCACGAGCTCGGGCTTGTTTTTGAGCAGCGGGAACACACCCACTTTGTACGGGGCGATGCGCGGATGAAACTTCATCACAACGCGCGTCTCTTCCTTGCCCTTGTCGTTGGTGACGGTCTCCTCGTTGTACGCGTTGCAAATAAAGGCCAACACCGTGCGGTCTGCACCGGCGGCGGGCTCGATGACGTGCGGCACGTAGCGTTCCTTGGTTTCCTCGTTGAGGATGGTCATATCCTTGCCGCTGCCGGGATACTTCGGCTTGCCGTCTTCACCTTTTTCCACCACTAGCTTGTCGCCTTCGCGCACGAGCTTGCCCTCCATGTGCGAGCGCAGATCAAAATCGCCGCGATGGGCGATGCCTTCCAACTCGCCAAACTCGCCTTCCTCGCAAAACGGAAAGGCGTACTCCACATCCGCCGTGCCCACGGAGTAGTGGCTCAGCTCGTCGGCATCGTGGTCGCGCAAAATCAGTTTCGCCGGATCGATGCCCAGATCCGTGTACCACTTGAAACGCCGGTCGCGCCAGTAGGTGTACCACTTGGGCGATTCATCGGGGTGACAGAAAAACTCCATCTCCATCTGCTCAAATTCCCGCGTGCGGAAGGTGAAGTTGCGCGGGGTGATCTCGTTGCGGAAACTCTTGCCCTGTTGCGCGATGCCGAAGGGGATTTTCACGCGGTTGCTATCCATCACGTTCTTGAAATTCACGAACATCCCCTGCGCCGTCTCCGGCCTCAGGAACGCCTTGTTCTCCTCATCCCGCAACGCGCCCACATACGTTTCGAACATCAGGTTAAAATCGCGCGGCTCAGTCAGAGTCCCCAGTTCCTTGGTGTCAGGCCCCACCACCTGACTGTGATCTTTAACCGTGGGTAAATCAGCAATCTCACCTTCCCACTCCAGTTTATCGGCGTACTTTGCCTTCAATCCAAAATACTGCAGGGCACGCGCACTCAGAGCCGCTTGCAAATCATCCGCGTCACCCGCAGTGGTAATAAAAACCTTGTTGCCCTCATGAGATACCCAGCGGCCTTTAACATGATCATAACGGTAACGCTTTTTACTCTCGCGGCAATCGACCATTTGATCTGCAAACAAATCGTAATGACCGGACGTTTTCCACACGCGCGGGTGCATGATAATGCTCGACTCAATGCCCACCATTTGAAATGTGCTGGGCGTGCCCTCGGGCTGGGCCAACTCGTCGTGTGTGGTAATCATATCGCGCCACCACACCTCCTTGATATTGCGCTTCAGCTCCACTCCAAGGGGGCCGTAATCCCACAGGCCGCGCAGCCCGCCGTAGATTTCGGAGGACTGAAACGTAAACCCGCGCCGTTTGCACAACGACACGATGGCATCCATCAATGAATTATCTTTGGCCACAAGGCGGCGAGTGTATCGGGCAAACCTGCCGAAAAGTCAAGGAAAGCAGGCTGCACGATGGGTATGCCGGAGAAGATGCGGGAGGGGTGAGCGGTTACTTCTTGGCGTTGTGTATGATTTCGCACTTGAGCAACGCCTTTTGCAGTTCAGCAATCTGTGCCTTAGTAAGGGCTGGGTTGTAGTTGAGATTCAACTCCGTTAACTGCGTGAGCTTCTCCAGCCTCTTCACATCGATCAGTTGATTGCCATTGAGATGCAGCCCCTTTAACTGCGTGAGCTTCTCCAGACCCTTCGGGACTTCGTTCAGTTGATTGCCGTAGGGATAACCAGAGAGAAACAGGTCCGTCACCTTCTCCAAGTCCGCCTTGGTGAGTTCGCCTCTGGGCTTGTTAATTTCCTTCCGAATCGCTTTCTCAACGATAGGGGCGAAACCCATGCTGCCGTCGAGGCGCACCCCACATCCCCCCACCAATGCCACCGCCGCAATCATCAAAAGAACCTGCTTCACTCCCGCCACCCTACCAACGCCAACTACCGATGCAACCCGCAACCACCCAAAAATTCACAACGCCCCATAAGAATACAACAGCCCCAACCCAAAGGGTTTACCCGCCAATCGCCTATTTTTTAACAAAGCGATCGTTGAGTTTCGCTATTTTCTCAGCAGTCACTTTTAGATCTGTTTTATATTTTCGTGTGAGTTTTAATTTATCGAAGTCAGCACCATAGAGATTCTTCAACCATATGAGTGCACTGAGGTCAATAATCATAGGCCCCGCATGACCTAAATTATTATCTGTGAAGAGGCCGCTTTTTCGATCGACCATTTTGCTGATATCACCTTCTAATTTCCCTGCTTCAAACTGGACCTTTAGCTCACATGCAGCAGCTCCATAATTGATCAGGGTAATGCTGTTCTTGGGAAAAGCTTTACGCAACTTAGTCACCATCTCAAAGAGTGTTTGAAACGCTTCAAGGTTGGCCTCAGTAAATTCCTTTGCTTTCCGACTCTGCCCTCCCTTGCCCCAACATAATCCAACCATGAACTTTGTCTTTGGATTATGCTCCAAAGCAAAATCGATCCAGCGTTTGTAATCATCAAATGAACTGTTGAATCCGACGGTCATTCCAAGCAATTGAATCTTGCCGCTCTTGAGAATCGTTTTAATTCTCTCACTGTGCTTTTTACTCTTCCACAGGTTTCCCGGAGCACCGCTTTGTCCACCCGAAAAAACTGACAACTGTTTATGCTTCGAAAATCCATTTAATTTTGCGTGCTGATCAAATGATTTTGCGACCGGTATAAAGAAGCTATGACCAATGAATAAACAGGTAGCCCCATCCTTTGGCAGCCCTGACTCAATGACCTTTGTCGCCCCCTCCTTGGTTAAAGGCTTCTCCACATCAGTCTTCTTCTTATCCACCCCTGCGGGCGGCTTTTCAAAACTGTGTCCGCCGGCTGCGATTTGAAACTCACCCGCCTTTTTACTTTTGTTAAGATATGCGGTGACTACATCATTTTTCTTTAACCTTCGCGGGTTGCTGGGGCCAACCTCACCTGAGCCAAAACGGTAATAACTGCTTTGAATGGTGATGGTCGCGCTCGGGCGCAGGCGTGATTTGGAACGGGTAATCCGAAGCACCTTTGCCTCGTAGATCAACTGTTGGCGTTTTCCAATCAATTTGGCGTCAGCTTTCGGAGCCTTCAATATTTGCACTACAACCACTTCCTCAGCGTCGCGCTTCATTTCGTCATAAACAAAAGGAGGCAACTCGGCGTGAGTGGTAAAAAATAAGCCCAAAGCCAAACTCATCAGCAAAATCTTCATGCCCCATTCAAGCCCATTGCCCCCCGCCTGTAAACCCATTTGCCGAGCCGGTAAATCACCCGTGCCATCGCCAACTCCACAACCGCTGGCAGACCCAGGGGATTGTTGTGCGGTGGTTGGATTTTGGGGTGAGGCACGCCAAATTTCCCATTGCAACGGTGACCATTTAGCCAGAGTCATCCTTGCTATTCCGTGAACAGCGACGGATAATCTCCCGCATGCGCGCGTTTTCGATTTTTCTTTTGTGGTTCACACTTTGTGCCGATGCCAACGACTGGCCGCAGTGGCGGTTTGGGCCGGGGCGAGGAGCGGTGTCACCGCATGCCTTACCAGAGGAGTTGCACTTGCAATGGA
>JAPKEI010000133.1 GCA_028872685.1 Verrucomicrobiota bacterium
CCCTCTGTGTCTCTGTGGTGAATCATTGCCCCACCTCTCTTCACGGCGTACACTCCCGACGTGATGGATGACCTATTACAAAAAACGTGGGATGGCGAACGCGTTTCCGAAACGGAGGCGCTGCGGCTGTATTCGCTGCCGTTGGAGACGCTTGGCGCACTGGCGCATCGACGGCGGAAATTGGCCAAGGCGAAGGCTTTTGACGGACGAGGCAATGACATCATCACTTTCAGCATCGACCGCAATATCAATTACACCAACGTCTGCAATGTGTACTGCAAGTTTTGCGCGTTTTGGCGCAGCGAGAAAGCGGCGGATGCTTACGTGATCACGCACGATGAGATCGACCAAAAAATCGAGGAAACCCTCGCGCTGGATGGCACGCAAATATTGATGCAAGGTGGCCATCATCCCAAGTTGACCAAGCAATGGTATCTCGATCTCCTGTCACACATCCGCGAAAAATTTCCGTCCATCAACGTGCACGGATTTTCACCCAGCGAGTTCATTCATTTCCGCGAGGTTTTTGATGAGCCGCTGGAAGACATCATCCGCGATTTCCGCGCGGCGGGATTGGGCTCCATCCCCGGCGGCGGCGGGGAAATTCTGGTGGACCGCGTGCGCCAAAAAATTTCTCCACTCAAAGCGATGAGCGACGAATGGCTGGAAGTGATGGCCATCGCCCACCGCCAAGGCCTCGCCACCACGGCCACGATGATGTTCGGCCACGTGGAAACGGTGGAGGAACGCATCGAGCATTTGGAACGCGTGCGAGCGCAGCAGGATGAAACGAGTGGCTTCACCGCGTTCATCGCTTGGACGTTTCAATCGGAGAACACCAAGCTCAAAGCGCCTACCGTGGGCGCGCATGAGTATTTACGGATGCAGGCGTTGTCGCGGATTTATTTGGATAACATCGAAAACATCCAAAGCTCATGGGTGACGCAAGGCCGCGAGATCGGTCAAGTAGCACTACGGCACGGGGCGAATGATTTGGGCAGCATTATGATCGAGGAAAACGTGGTGTCCAAAGCCGGCACGGTTTACTGCATGGACGTGGCCGACATGCAACGATTGATAAAGGACCTCGGCTACGAGCCGCGCCAGCGCGATAATTGGTACAAGCTCGTCGACGCTGTGGCGGCTTAGTTCAGCGACGGGTCCACTTCATCCGTGGCTTCTGCTTCCGGCAAGGGCGGTGGCTCGAGGCTAAATACGCTGTTCAAGATGGCCTCTTTCGTTTTCCACAGCATGGTCATAGTCAACGTGATGACCAGCGTGGCGACCCACAAGATGGCGGCTTTCATCATCGCGGCGAGACCGAGATAGCTGCCGATGCTATCGGCAAATGCCGGCGCGAATTCACGCAGGCCGAGAAACACTGCGTCCGCCTTTTGATGCATCCACAGGCCGATAACCAACAGCAGAAACAAGCCGAAATTGAAATACACAAACAGCCGCACATCCGCGCGCAGGATGGGGTCAGGCAGCATCGCCGCCAGCCGGGCAAGCACCTGGTTGAGGTTCAGCACGTACATCATGCTGGCGGTGAAAAAAATGCACGCGGAATACACCACGTGTTGCTGAGCTTTACTCATCGAGCTCCAAGTCATCGTGTCGGACGTGATTTGCTGCTGCCAATGAAGGAAGGGTACGAGCCCCACCATCAGCAGTGCCAGCACTTGCGCGAAGCGCACGGTGCCCTGCCACACGCGTTCCTGCTTTTGAAAATGGCCGAGGCTGCGCGTGCCGTACCACAACAGCGCCATCGCCGCCAGCGCAGGGCCGATGCCCCACGATTCCCACCACGACACCATCGTTTCCTGGACGCACACGAGCAACGCGAAGGGCAACGACCAAAAAAGCACCTCCAACCCGCGCACCAAACGGCGCAGTGAGGGCATAAGATCGGGATGCAACGGTTCGGGCGATTCAGTTTTGGCCATAATTAGAATGAAAGATAAGTGTACTCGTCCAAGCCGCGTTCGTATTCCTCGAGCAGTCGCATCCCTTCGCTGGGTTTGAGACGGTTGTCGCGGATGGCGGCGTCGAATTGTTTTTTCATTTGCCGCTGCAATTCGCGGCGGTTGTATTGCACGCTGTCGAGACTTTCGCTGAGGGTTTGGCCACGAATGACTTCTTCGATGTAATAACCGCTGGTCTCGTCGGGGTCGAGGAACACGTGGATTTCATTCACGCGCCCGAAGAGATTATGCAGATCGCCCATGACATCCTGATACGCACCCATCAAAAAGAACCCCAGAAAATACGGCTCATTTCCGCGCCCGTTTTTGCGCAACTCATGCAGTGGCAGCGTGTCGCGCACGCCCTCAAGATCGATAAACTTCCGTACGGCGCCATCGGAATCACAAGTGATGTCCACCAACGTGGCCTCACGGGTGGGGCGCTCGGTGTGGCGGCTAAGCGGCACGATGGGAAAAAGTTGATCCACCGCCCAGTGGTCGAGCAGTGATTGGAAAACAGAAAAGTTACAAACATACTGATCGCCCATTTGGTCTTCCAACTCGGCAATTTCCTCGGGCACGTGTTCCGCGCTGCGAAAATAGGTCAGCACTTTTTGGCAAATTTCCCAATACAGCGTTTCCACTTTCGCTTTTTCCTCAAGACCAAGCACGCCGAGGGTAAACATATTGGTGGCGTCGTCCTTGCAATTGAGGGCGTCGTGATATGCGGCGAGCTTGCCACCGCGCGCGAGGCCCCGCCGGATGCGCAGCAGTTGTTGCACGAGCGGATGTTCCTCCTTGCCGTATTTCAAATGCGGTTTGCGGGTCTTCGGCGTTTTGTTGTTTGCGCCAAACACTTCCACCAACAACACGCTGTGATGTGCCACCACGGCGCGACCGCTTTCGCTAATGAGATCCGGATGCGACACGTCCTCAGCATTGCAAACTTCGGCAACAGTTTGCACCACGTCGTTGGCGTATTCCTGCAGCGAATAATTTGCGGAACTCTCGAACGCAGCACGCGATCCATCATAATCCACCGCAAGCCCTCCGCCTACATCGAGATATTCCAGTGGGAAGCCGAGCTGCCGCACCTTTGCATAAAACCGCGCACCCTCCTGCACGGCCTTGCGCACTGTGAGAATGTCCGGCACTTGCGAGCCGATGTGAAAATGCAGCAACCGAAAGCAATCCTCCCAACCTTCCGCACGCAACAGCTCAATGGCAGCCATCAGTTCGGCGGTGTTGAGGCCGAACTTTGCATCCTCACCGCCACTGTCCGCCCACTTGCCGGTGCTGCGGCTGAGCAAACGCATCCGAATGCCGAGCTGCGGGCGCACGCCTTCGCGTTTGGCCACCGAGATAATCCGGCGCAATTCGTCGGGCTTCTCCACCACCAAAACCACCTGCCGCCCGAGCCGCGTGCCCATCAGTGCGGTGCGGATGAACGCGTCGTCTTTGTAGCCATTGCAAATCAACAAACTCCCCGCTTCATTTTGCAATGCCAACGCGGCGTGCAGTTCCGGTTTACTGCCCACCTCGAGGCCAAACCCGTGCGGCCGACCGGCATCTAGAATTTCCTCCACCACTTCGCGCAGCGAATTCACCTTCACCGGAAACACCCCGCGATAGCGCCCGCGATAATCGTGCGCCTCAATCGATTTTCCAAACGCCGCACAAATTGCTTCCACGCGATGTCGCAAAATATCCTGAAACCGCACCAGCAACGGCGCCTTCAATCCCCGCTGGCGCGCGGTGGTCAGCACTTCCATCAGCTCCACTTCCGCGCCGGCCGCCTTTTGCGGGCGCGCCACTACGCGGCCGGCAGCGTTGATGCCAAAATACTCCGCACCCCAGCGGTCGATATTGTACACGCCGCGCGCGTCCTCAATCGTCCACTCGCTGTTCATTTTGCTGGTGGCGTCATCCGTCATCGGCGGGGCATCATAGGGGCAGAAAATAGTTTTTCAATACGAGCATTGCAAAATTTTCCGCACGGGCCTTTTATGCCGGATGCCGTCCGTTCAGAAAAAAGCAAATCTCAAACCCATTGTCGCCCATTGCGACAAGACTCTGCGTCTCGACGCCATCGGCGATTACGATGGCGCACACAACGGTTTGCAGGTGGAAAACAACGGGCACATCACCCGTATCGCCGCCGCCGTGGACGCCTCGCTCGCCACCGTACGACTCGCCGCCGAAGCGAAGGCAGATTTGTTGGTCGTCCATCACGGCCTTTTTTGGAGCCCACAACTGCCGTGGACCGGCCCTAAACGCGCGCTCATCGGCGAGTTGGTGAAAAACAACCTCGCCGTGTACAGCGCCCACTTGCCGCTGGACGCCCATCCGCGCCTCGGCAACAACGCCGGACTTTGCAAGGCCTTGAAATTCACGAAGCCCAAACCATTTTTCGAGGAATACGGCAGCCCCATCGGACTGCGCGTGAGCACTCGTTTGTGCCGTGATATTTTAAGCGACCGATTAAAAACCATCCTCGGCGCGGCACCCACGTTATTGCGCGGCGGGCCGAGCATTTGTAAAAAGATTGGCATCGTCACCGGCGGCGCCGGCGGCAGCATCGCGCGCGCAGCGGCGGAAGGGGTGGACACCTTTATCACCGGCGAAGGCCCGCACTGGACGGGGGCGTTGGCGGAGGAATTGGGGATCAATGTTTTCTACGGCGGCCACTACGCGACGGAGATTTTTGGCGTGAAGGCACTGGCGGCTCATCTCTCGAAGAAGTTTCGGCTACCGTGGGAGTTTCTGGATCATCCGACGGGATTGTAATTTCCAAATCCACTTCCTCCAGCGCATCATCGTCATCATCGCGCCGCCGACTCGGCATAAAAATCAACAATGCCCCCAGCACTCCCGCCAGTCCCAACCCCGCGAGGCTGATGCGAATACTGCCCGCAGCCGGTGCGAACTTAAATTCCACCGTATGTTTCCCCGGCGACAAATGAACGCCGCGCATTAAATAATTCGCCCGCAATAATTTCGCCGGCTTGCCGTCCACCGTCACTTGCCACGCCGGATGATGTTTATCATTAAGCATCAACACCGTGGACGATTCCGCATCAGTCGAAATCACCACGCGTTTGGGATCATAAAATTCATAACGCGCCGGAATCACCATAGCATTCGTATCCACGCTATCCGGCGCAGGCAAGTCCTCGGCCACCAACACCTCCCGATGCGGATCCCATTCCGGGTCCGGTAATAACGCCAGTGCCATTTCATCCCCCACCCCGCTCTGCCAATGCGAATACACCCCCGCCCGCGGCAATGCTCCCTCAAATTCAACCAGCGCGAGCAAGCCGCCCGGCGTGGCTACGGCGGTGTACTGTGGTGAGCTCGGATCGGATCCGGGGCGCGGCACAAGATTGAATGCCTCGCGCAATGAGAATGCGTTGGTATCCGTGTTAAACATTTTCGGCAATTCCGGCACGGTGCTAATACGCGCGCCCAGCAGCCAGCGGGTGCTGGTCAATTCCATGGTACGCCGTGGATTCACCCCCACCGCAGCGCGGAAGGCGGCATTCTCGGGAGCCACACGCGGTTCCTGAATGCGATCCACCGTGTGTATGTGGTACCAAGGAAACAGACCCTGTTTCCAGTCGGTTTGATACACGCGGAAAAAAACCTGTAAGTGCTGCGACTGTGCACTTAAATCTGCGACGCCGGCCTCCAGTTGGTTTTTCTTGATGGGATCCACCGTCTCCTGATGTTCCAAGATTAACCGCTGTTGCTGCTGCGCCAGAGTCCGTAATTCGGACACCATTATGTTCTGCACAAATTCCACCCGTTGTTCATAGGGCCGTTGAGTAAGAATCCTCACGATGTCGTTTGAGGCGTACTGGGTGAGATGATTATAGTGAACGATAAACGGTGCGCTACCCCGACCGAGATCTACACACAACAGCACGCCGCACGCTACCCAAACCACAGTTGCACGCCCGCCGGTCATCATCAGCACCATCCAGCCCGCGGCCAACACCAACATCCCCAGTGCAAAGCCGGCCGCCGTGACGCTATGGCTTGCCATAGCCCTGGCGGTTTCCTGCTCAAAACCAAGGCTGTCAATCAGGTGCAATCGAAGATCCGGCAGCGACACGTAATAGATCAACCACGCCAACGCGGCCAGGCCCACCGTGCTCAACAAGCCCACCGCCCATTGACGGTCCCCGCTGCGCAACCCAGTTGCCCATTGGCTCAGTGACCGCCGTGCAGACGATCCGGAAAGGTACGCACGCGCCATGCCTTCAAGCCCGTAAGCAAACAACACTCCCAAGGCCACACTCAGCGGGTGCATAAATTTGATGGGATTGCGAATGGTATCAAAAAACGGAAGTTTATATATCAACTGATAAAACGGCGCGTGATGTCCCCAGGAGAGCAACAGACATCCCAGCGCACCGGTAGCCCAAACCCAAACCCAACGCCGCTCGGCAGGACTGTACACGCCTTGTTGACGAAGGCTTTGCGCTAACGCCCACGCGGCGACCAGCAACACAAGACAACCCACGTACAGGCCCGGATAAGCGTGCCGTTTGAAAGGCGCCCGCTGCGAGCCGGCTACCTTCGCAAACGATTCCATGGCATTCGCGTGGCTGCGCGGATTTTCCGCCAAGGCGCGAGTGTAAGCCGGTTCCTGACCCACTCCGCCCCAGTAGCGAAGGTCATCTGGCACCGCAAGGTTTAGCCAGCCATGTGGGTTTTCGCGATAACCGTACAGGCCAGGAATGGCCAATCGCAAAGTTTCAGCCGGTGGCACACTCCATTGCGTGGCGACATCAAATTGTTGCTGCTCAATTTGTTTCAACTGAGCCAGCCGTTGTTTTTCCACCTCGGCCAAGAATTGCTGTTTTTGTAATGGCCCAAGTTCAGGCGAAGATTGAATCTGTTCACGCGCGCGTTGCACCGCATCTTCCAACTGGTTTAGAGGCGAAACTTTCATGGCCGCCGCCGTACCGCCGGCAGTTTGGGAAAGATTTACCAATGCGTGCCCTGCCATCAACGCAGACGCGAGAGCCACCACGGCGACGGCGGCCGATCCGCGCAGGGCGTTGTGCACGATGTGTTCAGCCTTTTGACCATCGCGATTGAAAACTGCCACCACTACCACCACCGCCACGCACAGGCTGAAGATGCCGCCCACATCAAAACTTTCCATCACGCCCTGCCCGAGCGCCAATCCGCCCAGTACCGTCCACGCCCAAACGCGCCAACCGGTTTGCCGCAGACCGTGGAAGACTGCCGCCAAGCATAAACAAGCGCCCGCAGCGCCGAGCGCCACGCTGGGCAATCCCCAAGTAGCGTGCGTGAGCAAATCGCCATTAAGCGCCAGCGCAAGCCCGCCGAGGATGCACACCGGTTGCGAAAACCGCAGCGAACGAAAGAGCAACCAGCCGCTAAAACCAAGCA
>JAPKEI010000134.1 GCA_028872685.1 Verrucomicrobiota bacterium
CACGAACATCCTTTACCGCGAGGGTGCTCAGCTGACCGATTACATGAAGGAGCGATGCCGACTGGATGTGTATCACCCAAAACACATTAAGCATTTCCCCACGGTGGTTTGGTTTCATGGCGGCGGATTGAAGGCGGGCAATCGTAAAGTTCCGGAGGAGTTACGAGAGAAGGGCATCGCGGTAGTGGCGGTGAATTATCGACTACATCCGAAAGTGAAATCGCCCGCGTACATCGAGGACGCCGCGGCCGCAGTGGCATGGACCTTCCGCAATATTGAAAAATATGGCGGCTCTTCGAAGCGCATTTATGTAAGCGGCCATTCGGCGGGCGGGTATCTCACTAGCATGGTGGGCTTGGATAAACGCTGGCTGGCCACCCACAAGATTGATCCCAATGCCATTGCCGGGCTCATTCCTTATAGCGGACATACCATTACCCATTTTACAGTGCGTAAGGAACGCGGCATTGATGGGAAACAACCGATCCTCGATGACATGGCCCCACTTTTTCACGTGCGCAAGGATGCCCCGCCCTTATTATTGATCACAGGTGATCGTGAGTTGGAATTACTCGGGCGTTATGAGGAGAACGCCTACCTCTGGCGCATGATGCAGGTGGTCGAGCATCCGGATACCAAAATCATGGAGTTGGACGGTTATAATCATGGCCAAATGGCGAAGCCCGCCCATCCGCTCCTCTTGCGATTTATCAAGAGGATCGAGAAAACCATCAAGTAATTCGGCTGGAATAATGCTGAATTTCCGTTAGCGTTAGGTCTTCAAAGGATTAGTGATGCTGAGTATCTTTGATGGAAACGACTGCTTGAGCCGGCGCCAGTTGCTGCAGATTGGTGGACTGGGCATGAGCGGTCTTTCCCTCTCCTCATTACTGAGTACCAAGGCACAGGCAAACTTGTCCAACGGTCAGCCCAATCCTTTGACCGGCAAGTCCGTAATCTTTCTCTTTCAGCAGGGCGGACCAAGCCAGCTGGAAACTTTTGATCCCAAACCCGATGCCCCCTCAGGTATTCGCACGGTAGGCGATGTGGTCCCAACCACTATTCCTGGGGTACACTTTGGAGGAGCTATGTCCCAGCTCTCCAAGCTGGCTCATAAATTAAATGTGGTGCGCTCCTACTCTACCGGGAATGCCGGACACAATATCCAGCCCATCGTCAGCAACTTTTCGAAGAATGTCGCCATCAGCACTCACTTTGCACGGGTCGCCGGGGCAACACGTGCTGATTCAGGCACACCGACAACTGCGGTTCTGTTCCCGTCTTCAGTCAGTAAGAATGTGCCGGGGCCTTCCGCCCGCGGTAATCTTTTTGAAACCGGTTCCTACGGTGCTGGCTTTGCCCCTTTCACTCCTGGCAAAGGCGGCAAACTGCTGGAAGACATGAAGCTCAATCTTCCGCGCGAACGCTTTCTGAATGACCGTCGTTCACTTCTAGCTGCACTGGACAAACTCAACCGTGAAGCCGATGCCTCAGGAGGCATCTCCGAGTTAGATGATATTCAACAGCAAGCTTATGAGGTGTTGCTAGGCGGTGGAGTTTCAAAGGCATTGGATCTTTCACAAGAGAATTCCAAGACTCTCGCAATGTACGATACAAGTCGGTATGACGGCGGCACCCGCTGGAACAAGGTCAAGCGCGGGAAAGCCGGCTTGTATAATGCTCAAGCTAACACCATCGGCAAACTTTTACTCCAGGCCCGGCGCTTGTGCGAGGCGGGTTGTGGTTATGTCACTATTCACGCGAGCTATGCTGGTGTGTGGGACATGCATGCGGATGGCAATAACCTGAATATGATTGATGGCATGGAGGCTGTAGGCCGCAGCTTTGACCATGCGGTAGCCGCCTTCATCCGCGACTGTGAAGCTCGTGGACTATCCGACAAGATTCTGCTCGTTTGTTGCGGAGAGATGGGGAGAACCCCAAAAATTAATAAACAGGGTGGACGCAATCACTGGGCGCGTCTGGCTCCGCTGATTCTTTATGGTGGCGGTCTAGGCGGCGGTAAGGTGATCGGACAATCTGACAAGCAGGGTGGTGAGCCAAATAGTAAACCCTATAATCCGAGTCACCTTATCAGTACCATCTTGCGAACCATGATTGATCCCGGGCAGTTGCGTCTGATCCCCGGTATTCCGCAGGAAATCACCCAGCTTCTTGATCACGATCCCATTGACGGGCTCGGAGTCGGTTAGTCGATTAATTCTCTTCCAGCATCAACTCCGAAACATCGCGTACTTTCACTTGATCGTTTTTTGCCGCAACGCCGTCGGTCATCATTGTTAAACAAAACGGACAGGAGACGGCGACGGTTTTTGCGCCGGTGTCGAGGGCTTCGGTGATTCGGCCGGAGCCGGTGCGTTCTTCGGCGGGGTCGTCAAACCACATGCGCCCGCCGCCGGCTCCGCAGCAGGCGGTTTGGCAGCCGTGGCGGGGCATCTCAGTAATTTCCGGCAGCAGTGCGCGGGGGGCTTCGGTGATGCCGTTGACGCGGGCGAGGTAGCAGGGGTCGTGGTAGGTTACACTTTCGTTCATCACGGCGGCGGCTTTTAATTTATTGGCAGCGACGAGTTCGCCCAGAAATTGAGTGTGGTGGATGACTTCGTAGTGGCCGTCGAATTGCGGGTAATCTTGTCGCAATGAGTTGAGGCAGTGCGGACAGTGGGTGACGATTTTTTTGACGTTGTGTTTCGTAAACGTCTCGATGTTCGTGGCGGCAAGTTCTTGAAAGAGAAATTCGTCACCCATGCGGCGTGCGGATTCGCCGGTGCAACGTTCCTCGGGGCCGAGCACGGCGAAGTTGACTTGCGCACGCTGCAAAAGCTGGGCGACCGCGCGGGCGACTTTCATCGTGCGGCGGTCGTATGCGGCGGAGCAGCCGACCCAATAGAGCACGTCGAAGTCGGGGTTGTCCGCAACGGTGGGTACGTCGAGGCCGTCGGCCCACTTGAGGCGGTCTTGCGCGGGGAGTCCCCACGGATTGCCGGCGCGCTGCATTTTTTGCAGGGACGTCGCGGGCGCACCGCGTAGTTCTCCTTCGCCAATAAGATGGCGGCGCAGGTCGGTGATGTAATCGGCGGGCCGGACACCGAGCGGGCAGATGTCGTTGCACGCGTTGCAGGTGGTACAGGCCCACAATGTTTCCGCGCCGATGGTTTCGCCGTGCAACGCAGCCGGCGCGGCGCTCTCCATGTGCATGCGCAAATCCTGCACGAGGTCGCGCGGTGAAAGTGGTTTGCCCGCTTCGTGCGCCGGGCACAAATCCTCGCAGCGCCCGCACGATACGCACGCGTCCAGTCGCAGTAAATCTAGCCGCGTAAATTGTTCCAGCCGTCCCACACCCACTTCACCGGTTTCCTCCACCTCTTCCATCGAAATGGGCTCCATCTGTCCGAGCGGCTTTGGCGTGGTGGCGAGGCTGAACACAGCGGCAATCGCATGAGCCAAACGGCAAAACGGCAGTGCCGCGATAAACCCAAATGCCACCACCGAGTGAAACCACCACAAGCCAAAATGAATCGAGTCCACATTCGATTTGCCCACGCCCGCCGCCACAAATATTTTTGAAAACCCATAACCCACGAACGAGATGCCTGGCATTGGCGTGCTTTCACGGATGATGCGTAGGCCCTCGATAAAATAACCGGTGACGCCCAGTATAATCAACGAAGTGAGCACCAGCCAATCGGCCGTGCGATGTTCCATCGAACTATCCGCGCGCATTCGACGGCGGGCAAACCACAACGCACCGCCAATCATCAGTAGCCCGAAAGTATCCAGCGTGATTTCGTAGATGACAAAATATACTCCTTTGTGAAACAACGGATTGGTCGCTTCCCGCCCGAGGGCCGCCGCGCTGTAATGCTCGATGCTGACGAGAATGGTTCCAATGAACAGAACGAGGAATCCCCAAAACAGCATCCGGTGCGCAAAGCTCGCCTTGGGCCGTGCACCACGTAGGGCGCGTTGGGCAAGGGCGCGGGTACGGATGTTTTGGAATGCTTCACGCCATTTGATGGGTTCGTTGTCCGGCCGGCCGCGCCGCCAAAGTTTCACGCGCCGCCAAACACCCCACGCGAACACGCCCGACGACACCACCGCCAGCGCATAAAAGATGGTCTTGGACGTCTCGCCCAAGTTGCCGAAAATTTCGCGTGAAAGGTCTTCGGTCATTGGCTGCTGTTCAATTCCGCGATGAGGCGGGGGACTTCTTCGTACACGTCGCCCACGAGGCCGTAGTCGGCGAACTCGAAGATGGGGGCGTCGGGGTCTTGGTTGATGGCGGCGATGACGCGCGAGTTTTTCATGCCGGCTAAGTGCTGCACCGCGCCGCTGATGCCGAGCGCGAGATAAAGTTCGGGCGCGACGATTTTGCCGGTCTGGCCCACTTGGAGCGAGTTGGGCGTGATACCAGCATCGACCAACGCGCGCGAGCTGCCGGTGGCCGCGCCGAGCGCATCGGCCAAGCCGCCGACGTGTTGCTCGAAGTCCTCGGAGTTCTTGAACGCGCGCCCGCCGGACACAACGATACGCGCCTCCGTCACATCCGGCCGCGCACCGGTCTTGCGGTCGAGTGATTCAAACTGCGTTGCGTTCGGCAGCTTTTCGACATCAAAGGCATCGGTGGCCACCGCCTCAATGGTGAACGGCGTTGTCGCCGCGGTGGGCGCGTCGTAAGCGGAAGGGCGCACGGTGATAATTTTTGGCGAGCCTTCGAGTACGATGGTGGCATTGACGGCTCCGGCAAACATGGGTCGGCGCAAGTGCAGTTCGCCGTCGACCATCTCGTGCCCAATCACGTCACTGGCCATCGCGCCGCCGAGCAGGCCCGCCGCGCGGCCGACGATATCCTTCGCCCAAGTGGTGGAGGTGGCGACGATGAGTTCGGCGTTCTGCGCGCGGGCGACTTCGGCGATGACGTGTGCCCAGCGGTCCGCCACCGGCGCGGCCAGTGCGGGGTGGTCGGCAACGAGTACGGGCGCTAATTTCGCGGCCTCGCCGGCCATGGCTTCGAGGTTTTCGCCAAGCACGAATGCGGTGATGTCTTCTGATAATGCGCGGGCGAAGCCCAAAGCCGCACCGCTGCCGGAGCGCAGAGCGGTACCGTCGTGTTCCATTAAAACGAGTATCTTCACTCAACCACCTCCGTTTCGCGCAATTTTGCGAGGAGGTTGCTGGCGGTTTCAACTTTTTCGCAATGGCGTTGGCTGTTGATGAGTTCCATTCCAATCAAGCGCACACGGGGTTCGAGTTGTACGCCCAGCTCGGCGGGCGTGGTTTGTTCGATGGATTTTTTCTTTGCCCGCAATATGCTGGGAAGGGAGGCGTAGCGGGGTTCGTTGAGGCGGAGATCGGCGGTGACGATGGCAGGCAGTGTGGTGCGTATGACTTCGATACCGAGATCAGTCTCACGATGGACGCGGAGTCCGTCGTCTATGAATTCTATTTGCGAAGCAAAGGTGGCTTGAGGCCAGCCCAGTTGGGCGGCGAGAAATTGGCCGGTTTGGTTGGCGTCATCATCGACGGCTTGTTTACCCATGAGGACGAGGGTGGGTTGCTCGTGCTCGATGACGGCGGCGAGCAGTCGGGCGACGTTCCACGGGTCGGTGGGGCCGTTGTGTTCGATGAGCAGCGCGCGGTCGGCGCCCATGGCGAGGGCGGTGCGGAGGTCTGCCTCGCCCTCGGCGGGCGCAATGCTGACGGCGATTACCTCAGCGTCGGGGTGGGCGGTCTCGCGGATGCGCAGTGCTTCCTCAACGGCGATCGCGTCGAAGGGGTTTAAAATGTACGTGAGCGCGGCGGGGTCAATGCCGACTGTCTCGGCGTTGAGGCGTAGTTTTTGGTCAGGGTCGGGGACGCGTTTGCAGGGGACGAGTATTTTCATGCACTTGCCTCCTTCGGATCAGTTTGTGTGGCGGCGGTTTTACCTTCCACGCGGCCGTAGTAACTGCCTTGCATTTTATAGCAGCGTTGTTGAATTTCGGCGCGGTCTTGGAAGCCGGGCACTTCCCAGTAGCGGTCGGCCTCGATTGAAGCGATGTCGTAGCTGGATTGGCCGTCGAGAATCAGCTCGCTCATGATGACGCCGATGGCGGGGCTTTGCACGATGCCGTGGCCGGAGAATCCGGTGCAATAAAAAAGGCCCTCGTGGTCGGGGAGTTGGCCGCAGAAGGGGAGGCCGTCCGGCGTGAAGGTCATGATGCCAGTGGTAACGTGCATCGGCGTGCGCTCATTGAGCCATGGAAAACGCTGCTGCGCGGCGTGGATGAGCATTGCAAGATGGAGGTCGTCGCGCCGCGCTTTCATCGCGGACATATCAAAATCAGGCGGCAACGTATTCATATCGAACTCAGGGCAGTCCTCGCCGTACATACCAACGAGCAGGCCGCCGTTTTCCGGTCGGCCATAAATACGATGGTGGCGGTTACGAAAACCGGGGCTGAGTCGGTCCACGGGATGGTCGGGGTGCGGTTGTGTGGTGAGGTAAACATGACCGAGCGCGGCGGTGGGCAACGTGGTGTTGGTTAGCCCTGCGACCAGATGTGACCACGGGCCGGCAGCATTCACGAGTATGGGTGCGTGGAATTCACCCTTGGGCGTCTGCACACCGTGCGCTTTTTTGTCGTCGAGTAGCACGGCGGTGACGGGGCAATTCGTCTCGTAACGTACGCCGTGGTCTCGGCCGACTTTATGATAAGCACTGGCTAGCTCGGCCGGTTGTAGGTGACCGTCGGTCGGGCACCAGCAGGCGGTTGTCAAATCGTCCGTGCGCATGTAGGGCATACGTTCGGCCAACTCGTCGATGGGTATTTCATTAATGTCGAAATTTATTGAGCGGCCCATCTCGATAAGGTCGGTCAGCTCCTGCGCGCGTTCGGGTGTCTCGGCCACGCGAACGGAGCCGGTCTGCACATAAATTTCCACGCCCGCTTGGGCCTCGAGTTCCTTCACGATTTCCACGCCGTCCATAAGCATGCGCGTGTGCTCGGCAGTGCCGCGCAGTTGGCCGAGCAAACCGGCGGCGCGCCCGGTGGAGCCGTTGCCGATTTGCTCGCGCTCGAGTACCGTCACCGCTGCGCCGCGCCTGGCCAGTTGCATGGCGGTGGACAAGCCAGCCACGCCGCCCCCGATGATGATGATGTCAGATTTATTTTCGCTCATTGGTTAATGTTCCAAACAATAATAAGTCTCGTAGTAATGTTGCGCGCCGCGAGGCAATCAAGTCGTTGAGTGACAAGATTCCGTTTGATTGGGTCATGCCGTTTTTTCGGTCGCGGGCAGGGCATTCCATTTGGGCA
>JAPKEI010000135.1 GCA_028872685.1 Verrucomicrobiota bacterium
AAATGACGGCCTTCCAAGCCTCACCGCGCGGTGGCGTGGTGAAAGTGAAATTGGTGGGAGACCGGGTTTTGTTGCGCGGCCAAGCAGTGACAGTTTTGCGCGGGGAATTGGCCTAGTTGGTCTTTTGGGCACGGTTTTTCAACTGATCGACCATGACGGCGATTAAAATTACTACGCCGTAAACCACACTCTGCATATGGGCTTCCACGCCGGTGAGGTTCATGCCGTTTCGGATGACTCCGATGATGAGTGCGCCCACCAGGGTGCCAAAGATTTTACCCTGACCACCGGCTAGACTGGTGCCGCCTACGACGACTGCAGCGATCACCTGGAGCTCGACTAATGTCCCAGATTTTGGATCGCCGGTGATATGCAGAGAAGCTTCCATTACGCCGCCCAACCCAGCAAGAAGGCCGCAAAGAGTGTAAACAAAAACCAAAATCCATTTCACCGGGACACCTGATAAACGGGCAGCTTCAGGATTCCCTCCCACTGCATAAATGTAACGACCGATGGAAGTGTGGGTCATGATGACATGAGCGATCCCGTAAAGTAGCAGCATGAGCACGACCGAATTAGGCAGCCCCATAAGGTCTGAACCGCGCCCCAACCAGGCAAACCCTTCGTTGGCAATAGGTATCGGTGCCGATTGAGAAAATATAAAGGCCAAACCCTTCGCGATAAACATGACTCCCAGAGTGACGATGAAAGCGGGGATGTTAAAAAGCGTGACTAATCCTCCGGTCCCCATGCCGATAAGCGCACATACGAGAATTCCCGCGGCGCATCCGAGTACTAGGTGTCCGGTGGTGGGATCGGCACCGCCGGAGAGTTGCTGAATAGAAAGTGCAGTGATAACGCCGCTAAAGGCAATCAAGCTACCCACTGAGAGATCAATCCCTGCAGTGATAATCACCATGGTCATGCCGATGGCAATAATGGCGACGACTGATATTTGCTTGAGTACGTTAAGTAAGTTCTCTTTTTTTAGGAAGTTCGGCCAAAGATGCTTCTTTGGTTGATAAGCGGTGGTATTGGCAAAGGTGGGATACTTTTTAGCTAGCTTTGGAAGTTGTTCGAGGCAAAAAGCTGCCATGTGTTCGTCTGTGGCTATGACATCAAGGGGTTCAGTCTGTTTTTCCAGAGCGGCTCGGGCATCTGCTGGAGTCCCAACAACCGTGTCGATTACATTAAGGTCAGCTTTTGAGAGAGTGTTTTTTAGTGTGTTGGCAAACTCCTGTTGGCCTTCGCCTCTACGTACGAGTATGAGGATATTGGCATCCTTTCCAGCGTCCCCGACGATTATCGTGGCCAGATTTTCGGCGGCGGCCGTGCTGCGGGGCGATTGCTCCTCCAGTGTCACAACACTGATGACTACACAAAGAAGTAATAGCACGAGGACATTGCCGTAGTCTGATAGTAGTTTTCCGGTATCCAGATTTTTCATGCAGCCATTTCCTCACGCAGAGTTGCGAGTTTCATAATGTCTTCCTGGGTGGCGTTGGTGACATCACTAATTTCTCCAGTGACTCGTCCTTCATTCATGACAATGATGCGGTTACTCATGCCAAGAATTTCCGGGAGCTCGGAGCTGATCATCAGGACCGCCTTCCCTTCATCAGTGAGTTGGTGGATGAGTTGGTAAATCTCGTATTTTGCACCCACGTCAATGCCCCGAGTGGGTTCATCAAAAATGATTACTTCTGCATTTCGCTGCAACCACTTGGCAAGGACGACTTTTTGCTGGTTACCTCCAGAGAGAGTGGCTGCTGATTGTTCGTGGTTGGCAATTTTAATCTTAATCTGCTTCACATACTTCGCGAAGGCATCGCTTTCCTGCTCTCGATTGATCAGCCCTTTATGGGTGAATTGATGCAGGCTGGGTAAGCCAAAGTTTTCCTGCACCGCGAGGCCGAGCACCAGTCCCTCTGATTTGCGGTCTTCAGTGAGCAGGCAAATGCCGCATCGAATGGCATCGCGTGGGGAAGAGGCACCAATGAGTTTTCCGTCCAGCTCCACGGTGCCGGAGTCCTTCTTATCCGCACCGAAAATCAATCGGGCTGTTTCCGTGCGACCTGCTCCAACCAGTCCGGTGAGGCCGACAATTTCACCCGCTCGCAGTTCAAAGGAAACATTGCGAACCTTGGTGCCGCGGCTAAGATTTTTTACTGCCAATCGAACGTCCCCAGGTTGGCATTCGTGGGAAGGGAATTCTTTGTCCAGGCTACGGCCGACCATCAGTTCGATCATTTCATGCCGCTCTAGATCTTCTTTTGCACGCGTAGTTACATGGGCACCGTCTCGCAACACAGTGACGCGATCAGCAATGGCATCAATTTCATCCAGGCGGTGGCTGATGTAAATAATGCCAATACCCTGCGAGCGTAATTCTCGGACAACTGTGAGCAGACATTCTACCTCGCGGGGAGTGAGGGCGGCGGTGGGCTCATCCATCATAATAATTCGAGCATCCTGTGCCAGTGCTTTGGCAATCTCCACGATTTGCTGTTGGGCCACGGTGAGATCACGACAGAGGGTGTTGGGATTAATCTCCACGCCAATTCTGGCAAACAACTCGCGGGACTTTTCCTCCTCTTGCGCTCGTGGAATAAAGCAAACCCGAGAAGGTTCCTGCCCGAGAAAAATGTTTTCACGGGCTGTTAAACCGGAAACTAAATTAAACTCCTGATAGATGATTCCAATGCCCACAGATTGGGCTTTTAGAGGATTATTGAGGCGCACCGAATTTCCATCAATCTCTATAGTCCCCTCATCTTGCTGATGTGCTCCTCCAAGAATTTTAATTAGGGTGCTTTTACCGGCACCGTTTTCACCGAGCAGAGCCAACACTTCGCCCGCGAATAGCGTGAGATTCACCTTGCTCAGTGCCTGTACGCCAGGAAAGGCTTTGCTGATGCCGCGCATCCGGAGCAACGGCGTTTGGGCGGCGTCCGCCATGAATTATTTTAGTTCAGGATCCTGATCCGCCTCGGCTTTGGTGTAGAGGGTCGCGGGGATAAGCGTTTCCGGCTCGAAGCTTTCACCCGCTTGATATTTGATGACTAGTTGAACAATTTGTTTACCCATTTTATCCGGATGTTGAATAGGGTCGGCATAGATTTTACCGTCTTTGATGGCTTGCTTGCCATCAAGTTGACCGTCGAATCCGATAATTTTAATTTTGGCCTCCCGATTGGCCTCTTTTACTGCGGTGTACGCACCGAGTGCGGAAGGGTCATTGATGGCAAAGATCGCATCAAGATCTTCATGGGCCTGCAAGGCATCAGCGGTGGACTGATAGCCCTTGGTGCGATCTCCATTGCCATCAAGTTCGGATACAATTTCAATTTTTCCCTCTGCTTCTTTGTTGTGGGCATTAATCACTTTTTTAAATCCGTCCACTCGCAAAACACAAGAGTGAGCTCTCTTTAGGTCCAGAATCAGCACTTTGCCGCCTTTTTCACCGAGTGCTTCGATCATGGCTTTGCCAGCAAGCTCTCCACCCTGGAAATTATCGGTGCCCACGTGCCCTACGATTTCCGCTCCTTCGGCCGCGCATTTGGCATCGACGGTGAAAACGGGAATCCCCGCTTTATTGGCAGCCTGCACGGCAGGTCCCACGGATAATCGATCACAGGGGACAAGGACAATGGCTGTAACATTTTTAGCAATGAAATCATCGATCTGATCAGATTGTTTTTTCACATCGTAGTCTGGATCCACGATCAGGATTTCGTAACCGTTCTTTTCTGCTTCCGCCCGAATATGGTCACCAATTACGCTGAAAAATGGGTTGGAAAGAGTTTGAGGAGTGTAGGCAATGATACCCTTTGTTTTTTCAGCGTTCTCGCCATTTACCCCGGTATTGGCAGGTGCGGTGGCCTCTTGATTGCCGCCACACCCCAGCCATGTGGTGAGTAGGATTGCTGGAAGTAGAGTCAGGTTTTTTTTCATGATTACTTTTTAAAGACTGAATGGTTGCGGTCGCCGCCACTGAGGATGTAGGCGAGTAAATCCATCACTTCATCCTCACGCATTAGGTTTAACAGGCCTGGAGGCATGGGGGACACCTTTGAGGGTTCAATGCTCTTAACCTCGGGGCGGTTTATATTTACGCGTTGGTTGGGGTCGAACATGTCGGTATTCACTGTGACACGATCACCGTTCATATTCACGACTACGCCGGTGATTAGATCGCCGTTTTTCATTTTCACCACCACCGGCACGAACTGTTCATTGATTTCCTTGCTCGGGTTGATGATCTGCTCGAGCAGATCATGGGCTGAGTAGCGTCCACCGGCTCCGGTAAGGTCAGGGCCGGTCATTCCACCCTCATTGGCAAACCGGTGACAAGCAAAGCAGCCCCCGGCAGCAAACATTTTGCGCCCTCTTTCAAAGCTACGGTTCTTCAATTTTGTTTTTGCTACCCCGCTGAGTTCCTTAAGTTTCCATTCCTTCACAAAATTACGCCCGATCATGGCCTGGGCCATGATCTCATAGGGGGATTTCTGTTTGGGTTTTTTTGCAAGCAAACCTTTTAACTGCTCGCGGCTCTTGGCATCTAGGCTGGTCTCGGCATCCCGTCGAATGAATTCAATGAACTTACTAAAGCTGGCTCCTCCGCGGTAGTTGGACGCCTTTAGGAACCAGTTGAAGTAGGATTCACGGAGTTCCATTGTCCAGCCTTGCTTCAACATTCGCAGTGACCGAGCATATTCTATTTGCTCCTCCTGAGTGGCTGCTCCGTTTAGTAATTGAATGCCCTTGGTGGCAGTATTGGGTGCCTGCAGATAGGCCAGCGTCTCACACAACAGCCAGTTTTGCTCGAAGTCAGGCGCCGGGAAATGAGGATCAAGCTGGCCAACAATCTTGGCCACGGCGCGCGAGTTGGGTTCGCCAAAACGCACCAAGGCGATCTGATATGTGCGCACGAGGGTGAGCTTGCCCTGATGATCGAGCTGATTCCATTTCACCTGAGAAAGGGCCTTGAAAATCGGGTTGGATGTGGGGCGATCCACTTCCGCTAAATCCGCTGGCGCGTCTGGCTTTCTATTTTTCGGATCCGAACCCACCACCTTGCACAAACCGAGCAGAGCGACCACGCGCTTGTTGGGATCCTTCTCGCCCAACGCGCGATTGCGCCACTGCTCCACGGGCTGATGCATCACCGCCGTCATGGCAGCCCAACGCACAAAACGGTCAGGATGGCTCAAGTGTGGCCAAGCGGTTGTTACAGCGTTCTTGTGTTGAACGCCGTGAAACTTTTCCAGCTTATGACGAAGCTCGGTTAGTTTGTTCTGTTTGGGTGCATGTTTTACAAGTGCTGTAGATTCTTTTCCAGTGTAGGTCACGCGGTACAATCCGGACTGCACCTTGCGGCCACCAATCGTGAAATACATCGCCCTATCGACAGGATGAATGATCACGTCGGTTACTGGAAGCGGACTACCGGTGATGAAGGTTTCCTTGGTGGCCGTATAGCTGGAACCGTCGGGCTTCAGGTGCACGGCATGAATTTTTCCCCAGCTCCAGTCGAGGATATACATGGCATCCTGATACTTGGCGGGAAACTTTGCACCATAGCCGAAAGTCACCCCTGTGGGTGAGCCCGGGCCAATATTGATTACCGGCGGCAGAGTGTCCGGATAAAACTCCGGCCGCTTGCCGGTGCCATTGCGCCATCCGTACATCGAGCCACTGGTCACGTGATTGATACGCGTGGGGCGATACCATGAGGTATTGAAATCATACTCCATGTCCGCATCATAGGCAAAAAGCTCACCATCACGGTTCACGCCTCCGTCGTAAATATTGCGATAACCCGAGGAAACAATCTCCCACGTTTTGCCATCCAATGAGACCTTGTAAATGATACCACCGGGAGCGAGCCGGTCCCGGTTATGGCCGCGACCATCTGGCATACGCGGTAGAAGGTGATCCTCACCCCAATGCATCGGCACACGCGAAGTTTGCGTCTTGAGTGGCGTGGTATTGTTACCGGTGATGAGATAGAGCGTGCCCTTCGGTCCGGGCAAAATAGCGTGGATACCGTGATCACCGCGCGCAGTCAGCTCGCGCAGGTGCTCCACCTTGTCCAGCTTATCGTCACCATTTGAGTCGGTTACGCGATATAATCCGCTGGGGAACTTGCGCTCGTAATCATTCACCCCCACGTACAGTGCGCCTGCCGCCCAAAGCAGGCCGTTGGCCGCGCGAATCTTGGCCGGCACCGCTTCGATGTCCGATTGCTTGAGCATTTCCCCGGCCGCCGGCGGGCTGAAGCGGTACAGCCCTCCAAATTGATCGCTTACGATGATGCGCCCCTTATCATCGTGACACATTGCCACCCACGAGCCCTGTGCTGGCTTGGGCACTGAATAGAGGAGCTCCACCTTGAAGCCATCGGCTGCTTTGATGTTCCTAATTGGGGTGGCTGAATCTGCGACCGATTGGGCATGGGCGGAAATACCCAGCGTGAACACAACTAAAGAGACAAAAATATGTAACATGATCCGGTCCAGAAAATACACACTGCAGCCACTCAATGCCAATGAAAAGGAATTTGGCCTAGATTCAAAGCCCGATTAATCCGCTTTTACTTGTCCTTGGATTCTTTCTTTTTGCCCTTTTGGGCAGCCTTCAATTCCTTGAGCTTGCCCTGCTGTTCGCCGGTGAGGAGTTCATCAAGTAGCGCTTTGGTTCGTCAGATCAGTTTGATTGAAGAAAACTATCGCTCAGGATCACTTCGCGGATAAGGGACTTGAGTTTGAAATTCTCCTTCTCTGTTCGGTTGACGATGGCGTCGATGGTCAGGGTATCCGCAGGGCTAAGTTCCTTAGCCAGGGCGAAGCGTAGCAGATGGGCAGAAAATGCCTTTGCAAAACGTCTATTCTCCTTGGCCAGTGATTCTTTGAATCGGACAATATCATTGAATTCGTATTTTCGTAACAACTTGCCGCTGGCGTCAACGTCACGACCATTCTCGTATTTGTCACGCCACCGTCCGGTGATATCAAAGTTTTCAAGGGCGAACCCCAGTGGGTCCAGCTTGGAATGGCAGCCGGCACAATCCGGGTTTTTCCTGTGCTCGGCAAACTTCTCGCGGATCGTCTGATTTTTCGGCCCACTATCCTCATTTAGGGGAGGGATATCGTTTGGTGGTGGAGGAGGCGGATCATTAAGGATCACCTCGATAATCCATGCGCCTCGAGCGATGGGATGGGTGCGCTTGGGTCCCGCGGTCATGCT
>JAPKEI010000136.1 GCA_028872685.1 Verrucomicrobiota bacterium
GATCAAATTTCATATGTTCGTGGGGACATTTCAAAAGCCCCTTTTCCCGATGCCTATTTTGATGGCATCGGGAAAAGGGGCTTTTGAAATGTCCCCACGAACATATGAAATTTGATCAATCGTTTCGCGTTCTTGTTCGTAATTCAGATTCATGCCAAACAATTCACATCCCAAAAGTTGGCGCATTGTGGGGAGAAAAACGGATGTGGGTTCCTTATCTGCTCCAGCATCCAAGATCCGGGATGTGGGTTCAAATTGAGAGGCAAAGAGCAATGTAGCTTTGAGGTTATCCCAGTTTTTTCTCGGATCCGGATGAATGGGAAGTCCAAGGCGTTTCGCTAAATCCAAGTGAGCCTTTAGCTCAGGTAAGGATTTCAATGTGGTATTGGTGTCGATCAATTCGATCATGCTAAAGAGGGGTGTTATTTAATCTTTCGCATCTGAACAATGCGGATGCCGCCGTATATTTGAAACACTACAAAACCAATTAATACTGCAAAAGAACTGCACTCGTGGGACGATTGAGTCACTTCTTGACCTTGTGTTCGATTCTGCTCTTCAGGAACTCCAAGAGGCGCTTTGCGTTTTCGCCGCTGTAGAAACTATTGCCTCCATGGCTTGCCCCTTCAATGATGTGGAGCTTTATCGGCAGACCGGCCTTCTTGTAAGCCGTGGCGATGGCTTGGGATTGATCCAGAAGAACCGTCCGGTCTTTCGTTCCATGAAATACTAGTAGAGGCGGATCATCCTTGCTCACATGATAACAGGCTGAGGCCAGTTTTGCCGCTGCAACTTTTTCGTGTGCTCCTCCACCGAGCAATTCATAAACTACAGAACCTTTTTCATTTGCCCGAGAGGGCTGAGTTTTACTTCTTAAAATGAAATCGGTCGGCCCATAATAATCAATCGCTCCCTGAACAGAAGAGGACCGATCCAGATTTCCGCCTACTTTTCCTTCCAACAGTTTGTGGCCCGACGTGGTCGCCATTAGGGCTGTCAGATGCCCCCCGGCACTGGCTCCGGCCACAAAGATTCTTTGGGGGTTATAACCGTATTTTCCAGCATTGGCACGCAGCCATCGCACTGCTCCTTTGCAATCATGTAGTTGGGCAGGAAACTTCGCTACACTGCTTAAGCGGTAGGAAATACTGGCCACAGTGTAGCCGTGCTGGGGCAACCATGTAATAAAACATTTCTCCTTGCTGCCCTTGTGCCAACCGCCACCGTGTATCCAGACAACCAGTCCTGAACCTTTCGGTTTATCTGGGAGATACAGGTCGAGCTTCAGGCTCTGACCCTGAACCACGGCAAATTCGACATCTTTAATCACCTTGCCTGCTGCGTTTGCATTGGGTGTTACGGCAAAGCAACATAGCAGGGTGAAGCAGATGCACTGGGTAAAGGAAGAAATCATATTTATATAAAAGTGTTCTAAGCCGTCTTTAATCTCCCGTCACATCCTTTCAAACGCCAATGTCCAATCGACACTCCGTGGAGAGAGCAGCTCCCTAAGCGCACTCTGGCCCATCGCAGCTCAGGCCTTCCAGCCCCTGCAGTACGGTGCGCACAGCCACGCCGGCGTTGACAGCCGCGACAAGGTCTGTAAGGCCACTGAGTGTTTCCTGCGAAACGCCGGAGTCGAGTGCCTTCTTGGTGCGTCCGCCGGTACAGTAGGTGCAACCGCGCGTGATGGTAACAGCCAGTCCGATAAGATGTTTCTCGCGATCGGTGAGGTGCTCGGTGGCGTTTGCCTTTTCGAGGGCTTGGATTACGTGCAGTTCCTGCGGGTCCATGCCCCGCACCCTACGACAGATAGCACTCCACTTCAAGGACTACCAAAGAGTACCGCCACCCATCCCCGTTTGGATATCACTAAGAGCGGCGCCGCCCGCGGGGGCAAGGCTTGGAGCAGGTTGCTCTTCAGCTCAAAAACCAACTTTAGGATTGTCTTTCGGCCGCTTGAGAAGCTCTCGGATTGGTCTTGGCGCCTGTTTACCCTTGGTCGGATTGGCTGGTTTCACCTGCGCGTGAGATAGCATCCATTCGTAAACCTTTTCATTCGAGTAAGTTCTGGTCCACGAATTATGGTTTACTCCGGGGTAGATTGTCAGCTTGGCATTCTGACCATTCGCTTTATGGATCGCGTCGATCATCGCCTGACTGCGTGTTGGCGGCACAACTCGATCCGCCCCTCCATGGAAAGCCCAGATGGGTATGCCAATTATCTTTTTAGCAGTAGCAGGATCGCCGCCACCGCAGATCGGGACTGCAGCGGCAAATAGTTTGGGGTACTTCGCAATCATCGCCCATGTGCCGTAACCTCCCATACTCAGCCCGGTGCAGTACATCCGCGAACGATCAATTTTATGCGTAGTGGCAACATGTGTGACCAATGAATGCAATTGGGCTACATCCCATCGTTTATTTTTCGGGCATTGAGGAGAAATGACAACAAACGGAAAGTCTACCTTCTCGCTGACTCGTTTGGGTGGCCCCCATTTCTTGACCTGATTCAGGTTATCACCGCGTTCTCCCGCTCCATGCAGGAATAACATAAGAGGCAACGACTTCTTCTTGTCATATGATTTAGGCAGAAAGATCCAATAGTGAACCGACGCCTCTTTGGTGCCGATCTTAACTTTCAGTTCCTGTGCTGTCTGGGTGCCGGGCTTTATATCTGCACCAACCACGGGCAGACAGAAACATAAAGCCAATAAAGCTATGAAGGTGATTTTCATTTCTCAGAACCCTACCCTCTCGGCGACAGGCGGGCAAACGTGAAGTACGGCAGATTCCTGCAAACCCTTCACCTTGCCTGTGAACCCAAATGCACATGCCGGGAAAGTGAAGTGGACGGCAGGTTTTATTTCTTTTTCCAGCGTCGAGTAAGTGTAGGCCAAGCAGGGCGGGTGAGATTGGGTTGCTTATCCAATTCGTTAGTGAGTTGACCTACCTCCGCAAACAGGTCGGCAATGGCCTCGGCGATTTGCCAGAGGGCATGGCGGAAATTAGCCTTATCCGCCAGCACCACCATTTCCGGGTATGTCAATCCCTTGGCGCGTTGGCTGAGGACGGGATCGCACTGCGGACCATCGGGTGTGGGACGCAGTTCGAGTTGCTTGAGAATGCGGCTGTTGCGAATGCGCTGATAACGGCGGTTCACGGCCATCACTTCGAGTAGCAGTGCCTCGTGGCGTGGGGCCCAGCCAATAGGATGCATTTTGCCCAGCGCGCCTCGCGTGGCACCCACACGCATGTAGTGCATTTGCAGTGGCTCAATGGGGCACTCCACCACGTCACGCAGTAACGCGGGCCAATCAAGTTTCAGTTCCTTGATGCCAATCTCGTGAAAGCTCACAAGGTCCTGAATAGGCCGGTTAGCCGGGGTGTATTTTCCATCAAGCATATGTAAATCCATGCCGGGAGCTATAGACTTGATGAGGCCATCACCCACAACATGCGTCATCCACCCCAACGCGTAGGCCAGTTGTCGCTCACCCGGGCCATGCAACGCACGGGCATCCCGCAGCACGGAGGCAAAGTACGCGGGCAGCTTTGTCCAAGGAATTGCCAGAGGCCCGTCTTTGTCCGCCCAACCAAAGGCGACGTGTGCGCGTCCATAAAACAGATTGTGAATGTCGAGCGGCGTGTAAGCTACCTTACCCAGTTCCAACTTCCACGGATTCACGGCGCCGCCGGTGAGCGGGCTGCGCGTCACGCGTTCCGCGCCGTAACCCACTAGCGCACCAGTGTCCACGCAGGTAACAGCCGGCACCGTGCCCACATCTGCCCCGAGATACGCGCCGCAGAGATAGCTGGGCAAATGCCGTCCCATCACCCGCGCCAGTGGTAAACCCCGCGCCGTCGCCGCGCGGGCACCCAGCAATGCATACAAGGTATGGCCAATGATGCCGCTCACCAGGTCATTGTGCGGAAAACAAACCAGGAGACAAGTCCTGTTACCAGGACCACCAACGAAGCTGCCGCTTGCGACAGTAATTCACACACCCAACAACTTCACTCTTCGGAAATCTGATACATTGGAAGATCACAATAATCATAAATTTAATATTGGATATGGCCAGGCGATTAGTGGATCAGAAGCCTTTGGTTTTCAGCAGGAAAAGCACCTTGGAAGGGCTGTAAGCCGAATTTTGTCTGCGCGGGTTGCCCCGCGGAGAGGATCATTTATCTGTTGCGGCCTTACCCGGGGCTTGAACCGTTTCCGATTCGGGGGCGGACCGCCCCGTGCCCTCTATTTGGCCTTGCACCCGATGGGGTTTGCCGTGCCGCCTCGCTTGCGCTCGGCGCGGTGGGCTTTTACCCCGCCTTTTCACCCTTACCCCGGCCGGAGCCGTGGCGGTTTATTTTCTGTGGCACTTTCCGTCAACCCACCCTCGCGAGTGAGCTGCCCGAGTGTATCCCCGGCGGAACCGGGGTTACGCGGCATCGTGTCCTGCGGTGTTCGGACTTTCCTCTCCCAATAAATTGGAAGCGATCCTCCGCCCTTCCAAGGTGCGAAAAGGATAAGCGATGAAGACGGAAATTTGAAGGATGAATTATTGACCCCGCGCTACGCCCCGGCAGACTCAAGGTTCATATCGCGCGTATAGTAAATGATGCAGCTGCAGTTGGGACAATAGTTGACTTCCTGGCTGCTCTTGAGGTTGGCGACATCAGAGGTGGGAAGCTTCATATGGCAGCCGCCGCACGCGCCGTGCTCCACGTCGACCACGATGTTGGCACGGCCTTTTTTTAGCAACCGATCGTAGCGGGCAAGCGTGTCCTCATCAATTTGCGCGGCAGTCTCGGCGCGGAGGATTTCGGTCTCGCCAATTTGTTTTTGCAGATTGGTCTCACGCTCGTCGATTTCCGACAATGCGGTCGCCTTGTCATGGTTAGCGGCATCAAGATCGGCTCTGGTTTGCTTTAGCGTTTCAGTTTGAGCGTCCATTTCCTCGAGCACCATCAGCTCGTCGGTTTCGAAATTGGAAATATTTTTTTTGCAATCTTCAATCTGCTTCACGAACGCACGGTATTGGGTATTGTCCTTCGTCTCCAGTTGTTGCTTGGAATAAGTGATGATCTTTGTCTGCTCGCCGGCGGCGTCCACCTCAAGGGCGTTTTTCTTGACCTCCAACTCCTTACCCGCCTGCTCAGCACTGGCCTGCGCGGCCTCGGCGGAGGCGGAGCGTTCATTGACTGAAACGCGCTCAATCTCCAGCCCATCAATCTCTGCACGGCCCTGGACGATGGTGCGGTCGCGGTCTTGCAGCACCAAAAGTGTTTCAATAATCTCCAGCATATTTGATTCTTTTCGTAAAAGGTCGCCCAATCTAGGGCCCGCGCGGGGGTGTGTCAACGGCCATCAACAGCAAAAAGTGGGGACATTTTTGGCTGGTCTTCGCGAATGGAAACGGCAGTGTGTCCGCTTTTCCGATGCGGGAGCAAATTGTCATTCTTGATTTTGGGTCGCAATACACGCAGGTGATTGCGCGACGCATTCGTGAGGCCAAGGTGTTTTCGCGAATCCTGCCTTACCACACGCCGGCGGCCGAGATCGCCGCGCTGAATCCGAAGGGCATCATCCTTTCCGGAGGCCCGCAAAGCGTTTACAGCCGCAACGCGCCTTTGCCCGATAAAAATATTTTTGATCTCGGCGTGCCAATTTTGGGCATTTGTTTCGGGTTGCAGCTAATGGCCAAATATCTCGGCGGCAAAGTCGAGCGTGGCAGCAAACGCGAATACGGCAAAGGCAACCTCACGGTGAAGGACAGCCACTGCGAACTCTTCGGAAAACTACCCAAGAATTTACAGGTGTGGAATTCCCACGGCGACAAGCTCACCAAACTGCCCACCGGTTTCAAGACCGTCGCCATCACGGAAAATTCCCCGCACGCGGCAATCGAAAACCGCCAGCGGCGTTTCTTTGGCCTGCAGTTCCATCCCGAAGTCGTCCACACGCCCAAGGGCAAAAAAGTCATCAGCAATTTTGTGCACAAAATTTGCGGGTGCGGACGCAAGTGGACAATGCGCGGCTACATCGACCAAGCCGTCGAGGACATCCGCGAGCAAGTCGGCGGCGAGCACGTTATCCTTGGCCTCTCCGGCGGCGTGGATTCCAGTGTGGCGGCCGCGCTCATCCACCGCGCCATCGGCAATCAGCTCACCTGCATTTTTGTAAACAACGGCGTGCTGCGCGCCAACGAAGCCGAAGCGGTGCAGAAACTTTTCCGTGATAACTTTAAATGCAAATTCTTGTACGAAGACACCGCCGCATTATTTCTGCGCAAACTCAAAGGCGTCACTGACCCCGAAACTAAACGCAAGATCATCGGCAACACCTTCATCGACGTTTTCCAAAAAGCGACCCGCAAAGTCGGCAAAGCCAAGTTCCTCGCTCAAGGCACGCTGTACCCGGACGTGATCGAATCCGTGCCCATCGATGGCAACCCCGCCTCGCTCATCAAGAGCCATCACAACGTGGGCGGCCTACCGAAGAATATGAAATTCAAACTCGTCGAGCCACTGCGCCAGTTGTTCAAAGACGAAGTGCGTTTGCTCGGCCTCGAACTTGGGTTAGCGAAAGAAGTCGTGTGGCGCCAACCCTTCCCCGGGCCGGGCCTTGCCGTACGCTTGCTCGGCGAAGTTACCGAAGAACGCCTCGCCATCCTCCGCAACGCCGATCGCATTGTGATGTCCGCCATCCGCGACGCCGGTTGGTACTACAAAGTGTGGCAAAGCTTCGCCGTGTTGCTCCCCGTAAAAAGCGTGGGTGTAATGGGCGACGAACGCACCTACGAATTCACCATCGCCATCCGCGTCGTCGATAGCCAAGACGGAATGACCGCCGACTGGGTAAAACTCCCCGCCAAGTTGCTCGAAACAATCTCCAACCGCATCATCAACGAAGTCGATGGAGTAAACCGAGTCTGCTACGACATTACCAGCAAACCCCCGGGTACGATTGAGTGGGAGTAGCAGAATCGGTGGACACACTGGATTTCGGTTTTCTATGCCATAAATGGCACGGCAATTGCTTTAATTGCAAATGCGATCGCATTTTAGAATATCGCACCCAATTTCCCGTTTAAAATTGTGGATAGTAACGAGCAGCCCCTTTAAGGCGCGTGACCTTCACGCGCATCTGTTTAAAAATATACATTTTTCCCATTGCGTTAATTCAAAATCGACATAATATAAAAACAGTTTGCGAGTACGATGAAATGACGAACTGATCC
>JAPKEI010000137.1 GCA_028872685.1 Verrucomicrobiota bacterium
TCTTACCTCCGGAAACGGTCAGCCAGTCATTGCGCATCTCCCGGGTTTTACCAGGGCCTCCGCTACCCATGACGTGCACGTTGCGGACGTCGTTGCGGGTAGTCCACGCACCTTCGTCATCGACCATGAAGGAGTAAAGTTTCTCGTTCTTGACGGCGTGTTCAAGGGTGCCTTCCTTATCGCCCTTTACTCGGCCCATCTCGAGCGTGTTTGACTGGCCCATGATGATGAAGACCTTGACCTTCTTTGTCATATCCGCTGGCTTAGCATTCGGATTAGGTTCTTTGGCCGAAACCGACAGGGTCAGGGCCGCCAACAAGGTAGCGGCAGCGAGAGTTTGGGTGAGTTTATTTTTTAGTTCCATAATTCTTTTTATTTCTAGCGCGGATGATGTCCCGCGCTTGATCGGTGAAACAGGCTACCCCGATCTGCCCAAGACAACAAAGACATAGAATCGCTTTTTTGCGTTTTTTTGACGTCTATTTGCGACAACTGAAATAGAGGCCTTTTTCACTTTTTTCTGGGCGGAGTTGCCCCTGGGATCAGTTTCACCATGTCCTTCAAGGGTTTCCAGGGGGCGCCTCCCCCATTAAATCCGATCCCCACCTCAAGCACCCCTTCCTTCCCTTCCCGAATCGGGAAGCGGTTGTTGTAGGTGGAATAAAGCAGATCCCCATCCAAAAGAAAGAGGAACCGCCCGGGACGACCACCGGCAACAATGCGTAGTGGCGCGATCTTGTCGCTACCCACATACCCGTAACCCCGAATCCACTTGGGCGAAGTTACCTTAATTTTTTTCCCCTTGGATGTTGGCTTATAAATTGCGTGGACCTTGATTTCACCATGGCCAGCTTTGTTGTATTTGAGAATGGTGGCATCGACGATCATCGGAATCTTAGCGTCGCGTATAGCCTGATCCAAACCGGCCGGCCTCTCATCAGCATTCAGCTGTGAACAAAATCCTAGAATGAGTAATGGGATAGATAGGGATAGTCGCATTCGTTTCATTTTGTTTTCTCAGGGTTTCGAAGGTTTGAAAATACGTCGCCCGTAGGCTTGGCCGGCAGAGTGCCTTGCCATTGGATGAGCATCTTTTTGAGTTGGGTTACCTTGGCCGGGTATTTCTCATTAAGATTCTTCATTTCAAGAGGGTCAGCTACCAAATCGTAAAGTTCGACGTATTTGGCATCCCGATTACTTACGAGTTTCCAGTTTTTGCTTACCACCGCATAGGAAACCCAATGGTCAGGCTTGGTTTTGCGGGCCGGCCATGGGGCAACCGTCTTCCAGAAGAGTGGTTTTTCTCGTATCGCTGTGCCCTTGCCTTTGAGAGTAGCCACCTGACTGATCCCATCAGGCCGGTAGGAAGCCGGCAACTTTACTCCTGCGATTTCACAAAAGGTGGGCAGTAAATCCACCGCTGAAAAAATGGATGTCTTGTCCACTTTATCAGCAGCTATTTTCCCAGGCCAACGGGCAATAAAAGGTACTCCGATTCCACCTTCGAGAAGAGCTCCCTTGTAGGCCCTGCGTCCTCCCGTAACCCCCTTCGCCGCTGCTATCCCATAGCCAAGCCCTGTTGCGGAATCATAACCGAGAGTCAAGGGTGCGTCCGGAGCCCCGCGGGCAGGTCCGTTGTCGGAACTAAAGATTACGAGGGTGTCCTTGGCCAGATTCAACCGATCCAAGGCATCGAGCAATTGGCCTATCCTCAAGTCGGCATGAAAAAGAGTCGCCGCATAGATCGCATCTTTCTCCCCGAGCTTGGCAAAGTGCTTCTGCAACTTGGGGTCGACGTGAAAGGGAGTGTGTGGCTCATGAATCCAGAGGTTGATAAAGAAGGGATTCCCGCTGGCCTGGCTTTTCTCAATGAAAGGGATGGCGCTCTTGACGTCATCGTGCACGTACATCTGGGGGCCGGAACAATTGAAGGCTCCATATTCATCAAACCCATATTCACTAGGAAAAGGTGCATCAGGGATCATGTCATTGGCCAGATGCCATTTACCGAAATGCGCTGTGGCATAACCTCCACTTTTTAGGAAACGAGACAGGAGCGGTGCATTGGGGTCCAGCCAATCGGGCATATTGCGCTTGGCATTGCTGGGCACCCAGGCGAAGTGCCCATCAATATTATAGCGCGCCGGGAAATGCCCGGTCATTACGGCGGTACGGCTGGGAGAACACACACCACTAGCCACGGTGAATCGATGAAAGTCAGTTCCCTCCTTCGCCAGTCGATCGATATTGGGCGTTTTCACATACGGGTGACCATGACAACTCAGATCGCCCCATCCCCAGTCATCAGCGAAAATAAAAATAATGTTGGTTGGCGGCTCGTTCGCAGAAGTCTGCGGAACCAGCCCGAAAACAAGCGTCAGTAAAACACCTAAAATAGTTTTCGTATTCATGCTTACTCTATCGAGCGCCTTTCCTATTTCTTACGGGGTGGCTGTTTCTTGAGTTCCCAACGGTACGTCTCGCCTTCATTTATTAGTTTGAGGCGATTTCTCGAAACCCCAACTGGAGCGAATGACTTCGGGGCACTGGCCTTTAGTTTCTGTTTTACCGCAGCTAATTTCACGTCACCCGCAAGATTATGCCATTCGTGCGGATCACCCTCGACATCATAGAGTTCTTCAGTGCCATCACTGTAATGGATGTAGCGCCATTTCTGATTGATGATCGCGTAACCACCTGGATCCAAGTACGGCAGGAAAACATTGCGATCGGTTGCCTTTGACGGCGTGCGCAACATGCCATTTAGAGAAGATCCTTCTAATCCTTCAACGGCCGGCAGGTTGCACATCTCGACAAATGTCGGATACATGTCAATCAAGCTGACAGTTGCATCGATCGTCTTTCCGGACGCCACACCCGGCCCGGACCAAATGAAAGGGACGTTAGAGGTGCGTTCCCACAGGGTGTGTTTACCCCAATCCCCCTTCTCGCCATGATGAAAACCATGATCGCTCCAAAGGACAACAACTGTGTTGTCTGCATAGGGGCTTTGGCGTAGTGCCTTCATGACGCGGCCCAACATCGCATCGGCATACGAAACGGAGGCAAGATAGCCGTGAATAGCCTGTTCAATAGCACCCAACTCAACCAGCCGGTCATGGTGCTGGCGCTTACGATTAATCTTCCGGCGTTTCACCAATGGCGGCAAATCATCGAGATCGTCTTCCTTGTAAACCGGAGCCTTGATCTTCTCCGCGTCGTACAGATCGAAATATTTCTTTGGCACATAATTTGGGAAGTGTGGTGCGTAAAGGCCCACAGCGAGGAAGAAAGGTTTATCATGCTTTTGCTTTAGGACATCACAGGCCCAATTCACCCGCTTGGTATCAGCCATAGCCTTTTCTCGCTCATTAGGAATCGCCGCCCATTCCAGGAACATCCCCCCGGTGATCTGTCGACCCCGATTATAGATGCTGTTTGGAAACGGATCGGGCAAGGGCGTATCCTTGCCCCACGAATCCAATGGCCAACCTTCACGCTTGGCGGCTTCATTGCGCAGGAAGAATTTAGTCCAGCCACGATGATCGATGTAACCGGCCGAATGATGAAAGAGCTTACCGGCCCCGTAGGTCGCATACCCAGCCTTGGCAAAACTAACCTGCAGCGGGCGCAACTCAGGATGGTTGTGATAGTAAATCTCGGTTCGGTAGCACCCGGTCGTCGAGGCAAACTGTCCGGTAAAGATAGCACTTCTTGAAGGAGCACAAAACACTCCGGGACAATGAGCATTATTGAATGATACCCCGCGCTTGGCCAACGCATCCATGTTGGGCGTCTTTGCCTGCGTATGGCCCATTGCCCCGACCCAATCGCACAAGTCATCCACGGCAAAGAAGATCACATTTGGTGATCCCTTGGCCGAGACCTGTGGCGCAACCCCAAGGATGAGTGCAACCAGTAATGCTCCTATTTTAGCCATCAACACATATCAAACAGTCGACTAGGGAATCGCCTGAAACATTTGGGTGATGATGAGCTTCTTACCATCCTGCTTGATTTGGAGGTCAAAAAATCCGGAGCCGCTCCCACCTTTATGTAGAAATCCAATCGAGATGGAATCACCTCTTTTGGAAAAGCGACTCGGCTTAGTCCAGTCGACCTGATTGAGGAGCTTGCCATTGACGGCTTGCTCATGATCGTATTCACCCTTCAAAAGAAGACCCAGAATAGCTTCGCATTCTTCGGCAGTCATTCCCTGTGTCGAGCCAGTCCGATATTCCTTTTTGTCCACCTTGAGGATAGTTTGTTTTCTTGTGTATGGTTTACCCGCCCAGAAGCCACCCAACTGGACCTGCCCCTTCCCTGGCTTGGCTCCGGGCTGCAACCACTCACCGTGGCTTATACTTAAAACCTGATAGGACACTTCACGGCCTTTGACTTGTTCGGCACCCTGTACACGCACCCCGCGGTAAGGCGATGGAAACATGTTGTGGGTGGAAATCTTTTCAATCTTCTTGATCCCACATTTCTGAGCAAGAGCAATTACCTCTTTTTCCTGACCCTTGGTGAGCATCGCACGTTTAACATAATCCCGTTCAAATCCATAAGTGGAAACAGCGAGCGTTAAGGTGAATAGACTAAGTATTATTTTTTTCATTTTGTTTTCTTGGCTTTCTTCGTGATTTCAATTCCGTTGGGCAAAAGCGGTTCATATGCTTTCGATTTTTTGTTTTTCAAAAGGTACATCTCCACCGTATCCCCCTTCTCGGGAACCGGTTCGTGTCCCTGCAACCCGGGCACGGGCGGGATGCGAGTTGAGGGCTGCCAGGCTTCAATCAAAATTCCCTGACCCACTTTCACCCCAGTTCCCTTCGAGACCGATGCCACCTTGAGCTTAATGGTGTACACTTTATCACGGTGGAGACCCAAGGACCTTTCGATCTTGGACTTTTGCACCTTCGCGGTCACTGAAATAACCTTGCCCGAGACGATATGGCTCGACTCCTTTTCCAGTTCTTTTGGGCTCATCGGCACCTTGGCCGCCTGAAGCCCCCCTATCCCAAGCGCAAAAATTGTGACTATTCCAATGAGTTGTTTCATTTGTCTTTGACTTTCAATTCTCCACCCAACTAACCATTAACTCTTGTTTGAGTAAAGAAAGCCGCCACAAAGGAAACCCGTGTGGCGGCATCTTGCCTTCGCTACCCAACCATGAATACCGGCAAGACATTCTGTTGGACGCAGTTCATATAAAAACACTCCTCGATTTATGTCATAAACTCTGCTCCAACACATTTCTTATCTCACTCCTTATTCATTAGTTTAAGTATATGTTCGGCGAGAAAATGCCCGAGCTTGTCCGCGGCCTCGCTTTTGAAATGGACATTCATCAACTGCCCTCAAGGACTTTCACGGGGAGGAATGAGGGCGGTTACTTCGTGGGGTTGCTGTGGATAAAGCAATTCGGCAATGCCTTTTGCAGTTGGTCAATCTGAGCCTTGGTGAGGTCGGGGTTGTTGGAGAGACTCAGCAGCCTTAACTTCGTGAGCTTCTCCAGACCCTTCACGGAGGTCAGTTGATTACCGGAGAGAATCAACTCCTTTAACTGCGTAAGCTTCTCTAGGCCTTTCACATCAGTCAGTTTATTGTAACCAAGCTTCTGCACCGTCACCTTCTCCAAGTCTGCCTTGGTAAGTTCGCCCGTGGGTTTCTTGATTCTTGCACGAATTGCAGCCTCAATGACCTTCGCCGATTCCAGATGATCGCCGATGCCGTTCTTGTTCTTGTCTGTAACGCCGGAGAGGGGATGCTCCACCACCGCCTTCCAGGCGATTTCACGGAAGATTTTGTCCAAGGCGGCGCTTGGGAGGCTTGGATCATCCTTGAACTTGATCGGCGCTGAAATGAGTTCGGGGGATTTGCCGTAGAGAGTGGCATAGAAGACGTAGCCCTCCAGGCTTTCGAGGCCGGGATGTATATGACCGATTCTGTCTCTCCAGATAGAAGGTTCTTTTCCGCCAATCACCTTGTACAGGCCTTTGAAACCGGGAAGTTCGCCCCGGAGGAAACGCTTGGCCGCCTCGGTCATCGCGGCGTGGGTAGGAAGGATGTACACTTCCTTGGTTGATTCGCGCAGCGTTTTCACGAGACCGCCAAAGCCGGCGATCGCGTCAGCGCTGAGTTTGTCGTAGACCGCCTCGGTGAAGAACGCTTCCGATTCCGGGTTTGCCTGGAGCTTAAAGAGCTTCCGGACATGACCGGGCGCGGGCCAGGCGTCGGAGAGATAGAACTTCATGCCGGGATTGTATTTTTCGCAGAAATCGATCCAGCACGTGTAGAATGCAGGACGATCACCTGTGTAGGGCCCCCAGACCATTGCCTCCCATTTCGCGTTGGAGATAGCGGCCAACAATTTGGGTAAAGGTTTGCGGTCAAATTGGAAAATGCCATTTTCCTGCTCCCATTTGTAGCGAGAACTGCCCGTGACGCCACCGCCAGTGTGCAGGCACAGGGGCTGATCGAAACCGGCCGCCCGGGTGATGAAGGGCAAGGTCACGTAGCCAGGCCGCATAAAGCTGTGGCCCGTTCCCACGATGCGCATGATGCCATCGGCAGGTTTGGGGAAGGACATTGCGGCGGCGGACCGGGCTTTCGGTCTGCTCTTGTAAATCGCCATGATCTCTTCAGGCGTCTTGAGACTGACCGCGTGTGGCGGAAAGTTTTCCTTCTCCCATCCGGGGTCAAATACCGGCATCCGTTGCGCGGTTGCGGCCGGGCTCCCTTTGCCACGTGTGGTTTGTTGGAACTTTTTACGGGCGGCGTCGAACTCCTCCTGAGTCAGCTTGCCATCGCCATTCGCATCCGCTGCGGGAAAACGCTTGAGTATTTGCGCCAATCGCGATTCGGAGGGCTGTTGGGCTTGCGCATTCGCGAAGGGTGCGGCCGCCAACAGGGCGAGGATCGCAAAGAGCAGGACTGGGTGGTTAGTTTTCATGTATTTTATAGTTAAAAAAACGGTTCTGAATTAGCAGACGCATCCCAAGCTAATAGGGTACAAAAAAGCGGCCCGAAGGCCGCTGTGTGAATTGACGTAGAAAAGATTCTACTTCTTCTCTTTAGCCTTTTTCTCTTTAGCCTTTTTCTCTCTGGCCGCCCGCTGCTTGGCCTGAAACGCTTTCCACTGGGCCAATTGCTCCTCCGAGTTTTGCACATACATGCCGCCATCATCTCGCGGAATAATGAGGCCATCCACCGTCACCGTCGCC
>JAPKEI010000138.1 GCA_028872685.1 Verrucomicrobiota bacterium
GGCCGTCGCTGAGGGCCATTGGGCGGAGGATGGGGGTCATTAGTTCCTTGGCGTGGTCGATGCCGAGGGAGTGTTGGATGGTGGTGTGGATGTCGGCGACGCGGATGGAGTCTTTGTCGTTAGCTTCGAGCTTAGCGCCAGTGGGATCGGTGGCGCCGTGGACGTGACCGGCGCGGAAGCCGCCGCCGACGAGAGCCATTGAGAAACCGGTGGGCCAGTGGTCGCGTCCACTGGCGGGATTGATTTTTGGCGTGCGTCCAAATTCCCCGGCGCAGATGACGATGGTTTGGTCAAGCAGCCTGCGCGCGCGTAGCTCGCGGATGAGCGAGGCAAAGGCGGGATCAAGGATGGCGTTTTGCGAGACGTGGGCTTCGTGGTTGTTGGCGTGGGTGTCCCAGCCGTTGAGGGTGACTTCGACGCAGCGGACGCCGGCGCCGATGAGCTGAATGGCGGCGAGACAGCCGCGCCCGAATTGGGTGTCGCCAAAGTCGGCACGGGTTTTGGCTGGTGCTTGGGTGATGTCGAAGGCGCTGAGCTGCTCGGAACTCATCATCCGCAGGGCTTTTTGGATGGTGGCGTTGTGGAGAGTGGTCTTGGCGTCGAGATCGGCGCGGCGGGCTCGGGCGAAGGATTGCTCCACCTGTTTCAACGCGGCGAGCCGGTTGTCCAGGCGTTTAGGTTGGACACGGGCGGTGATGTTTCCGGCGCGGCCGTTGGTGTTGTAAACTTTGAAGGCGTCGTACTGCGCGCCGAGGTAGCCGCCGCGCGCGGGCCATTGGCCGGGCAAAATGGAGATGTGGCGCGGGATGTCCATTTCGGCATCGGGTAGTTCGTGGCAGAGGACGGCGCCGATGGAGGGATGAATCAGCGTGGGGTCGGGCCGATAGCCGGTTTTGACATTGTACGTGGCGCGTTCGTGGTCGCCTTCTTTGCTGACCATCGAGCGCACGAGGGTGAGCTCGTGCATGACCTCGGCTACTTGCGGGAGGCCATGGGCGAATTGCACGCCTTTGACGGAGGTATTAATGGCGCGGGTGTCGCCGGCGATTGTTTTCCCCGCGTGTGGGTCGAAAGTTTCTAACTGGCTTGGTCCACCGGCCATCCAAAGCATAATGACCGACTTGGCGGGCGCGTGGGCGGACGCTTTTTCCTGGGCGCGCCCGAGCAAATGCGCCACTGGAGTAAGCCACGCCAATCCGCCAAGGCCGGTGGCGGTGGCTTGGAGCATCGTGCGGCGCGTGATGTGGCTGGCGCTGTTGCAGGGGTTGGAGGAACTATTCATATCAATGGTTCCACGAAAACTCGGTTGAGTTGATGAGTGCCCAGTAGAGGTCGGCCTGTTTTGCCTTGCGATCGAGGAAGCCCTTTTGCGAAAGCGAGTGGACAAAGTAATCGCCTTCCTCCGCGCTGGGCCTGCGGCTGAGCACGGCGAGGTAGGTGGCCTCCACCACTTTCGCGTCGTTGGGCGCGGTGGCCAGAATCCGCGAGGCGGCGTTGGCCACGAGATCGTCTTTGATGCGTTCGTGCACGAGCGATCCATTCATCATCAGCAACCGCTGCGGGATGGTGCCGCCTTGGATATAAAATTCATCCTCACCAATATCACCATAGCGCTTGATGAATTCCCCCTGTTGAATCGAGCGGTTTAGCTGAAAGAGAATGTGCGAATCGGCGTTGATGGCGGTGAGCGATGCGGATTGGATGATGCTGCCGGCGACTTGCTCGGGGCGCAATCGCGAGAGCGGGAAGGCGGCCCAGTGTTGGTCGTGCTCGAGAGTGGGCGGCGTGCGGCCGGCGGGCATTTTGCTGTCGAGGCCGAAGGCGCGCGTGGCGGCGATGACGCGAATGAGGCGTTGGAGATTGAATTTGTGAATGATGAAATCGTCAGCCAAAATTTCCAGCCCGGGCGGATAAGGGTTTTCCGGCGTCTCCTCCAGCGGAATTTCATCAACCGGCTCAACCAAAGGCCGACCAAACATCAGCGCCCACACGCGATTAACCGTGGCGCGGGCGAAGGCGCGGTTTTCCGAATGCGTGACCCAACGGGCGAGGCGCTGGCGCGGGCGCCCTCGCTCGGGCAGCAGCTCGGGCTGAAAAGGAACAATTGTCGGCACCTCCAGCGGCTCGCGTTGGCGGCGGTATTTAAACTCATACGGCTTGCCCGTTTCGCGAATGCCGGAGATGGCCATATCGGCTTTTCCAAAAAATGAAGCGAGTTGGTGAAAATCTTTTTGCAACCATTCATCGCCGAGATGATCGTCGTGACATTGTACGCAGTCGATGCGTACGCCGAGGAAAGCACGAGTCACACGCGCGGCAAGCTTCACTTCGTCGGGGCCTTTTTTGTCTTCGTTTTGGTCGACCGTCACGGTGACAAAATTGACCTCCGGATTGGTCGTCCACAACCCCTCGGCGGTGATGAGCGAGCTCACAATTTTGTCATAAGGCCGGTTTGCCTCAAACTCATCGGCGAGCCAACTGACAAACCGGCGGCGGCGATAAATCAGAAAGGGCCCGTTCTCCACGCCGACATAAGCGCGGGCAAAACGTTCGGCGAGATAATCGCTGGTGCGACGATCCTCGAAGAGATGACTGAGCCACCACTGGACGCGTTCGTCCTCCGGCTGGGCCTCGAGCGCGCGGATTTCCTGCAGCGAAGGAATCGTGCCGGTGAGCCCCAGCGAGAGGCGGCGAATCAACGTCAAGTCATCCGCGCGCTCCGCGGGCTCCAGCCCGGCCTTTTTCCATTCGGAGGCGAATTCCTCATCCACCCAATCGACCGTCGTCCGGAACACCGGTTTTTCATAATGGCTCGCCTGATGCTTGGGCGCGGCCATCGTGTCAGATTTCAGCAGGTTGGAAACCACCGCGCCCACGCCTGCCAAGCAGACCACTGCGAAGAGCAGGTTGCGTTGCCAAAGCGGCGGGGCTATCTTTTCTGAAGGCATCTTGTCCGTGAATATACATAAATGAATACGCAAGGACAAGATGAAGGGTTTCAACCGGAAAAGTTTAAGGCCGTGCCGCCGTTGCTCGTGCTGCCGCCTGAAGTTAAACCGCCGGTCATCGAGCGGTCACCGGTCCTTCCCGCGCGCCGGTCACTTCCCGCCCGAATTGGCCGCGGCATTTATTCAGCCATTGGCTGGTGCTTTGGGATGTTAAGTTTAATTGGCGGGCTGGCGGTCATTTCGGTGATCCCCATCGTTAACCTGCTCAGCCTCGGTTACCTGCTGCACGTCAGTGCCACCATCTCGCGCACCGGTCGCTTGCGCGACGGCTTCATCGGCTTGCGCCACGCCGGGCAGCTGGGGGGCATCGTCCTTGGCATTTGGCTTGTGCTTTGGCCGGCGCGGTTTATCGCTATGCTGCGCGACTCCGCCGTCATCGTGGACCCCCAACGCGTCGGCGGATGGAGCGTTGGATTGTGGATTATCACCGTACTGACTTCCCTACACATCATTTGGGCACTGCTGCGCGGCGGCAAACTGCGGCACTTTTTTTGGCCGGCACCCATTCGTTTTGTTCGCTGGCTTGGCACGCCGGATAAATTTATCACCGCCCGCGATGCCGTTTGGGAAACCGCCGCCGGGCTGCGTCTTCCGGAGTTGTTTTGGCTCGGCACCCGCGGCTTTGCCGGCACGGTGCTGTGGCTACTCATCCCTGTGGGCCTGATGATCCTCGCCTCCAAAATCGCCCACAACGCCGGTATCCTCGTTTCAATCCTGGGCGGGCTTTTGCTGATGGGCGTGCTCTTAATTATTCCATTTCAGCAAGTATGGTTCGCTCGCGAAAACCGCTTCCGCGCCTTCATCGATATCGGCCCCGTGTGCCGCCTCGCCGGTCGCGCGCCGTTCAAGTTTTGGTTTGCACTGTCGCTAACCCTAGTGATGGCCGTGCCGTTGTTTCTGTTAAAGATAGAGCTTACCCCGGCAGAAATAACTTGGCTGCCGGCACTCTTCTTTGTGGTCTTCGGACTTCCCGCCCGATTGATGACGGGCTGGGCAATTGGACGTGCCGAACAACGCGAGGCATCTCCAAATTTCCTGCTGCGATGGTTCTGCAGAGTCGCGGCCTTGGGCTTGGCTTTGCCGTTCGTTTTTTGTTACGTAGTCATTCTATTTTTCACTCAGTACATTTCCTGGAATGGCACCCTCAGCCTCCTCGAACAACACGCCTTCCTCGTACCCAGCCCGTTTTAGCTGGGCTTTAGAAGAATTTCATTCCGGTGCTGGATCCAGATAAAGAGGAGGGCGAGCTTAAAACCTTGCAGGGCTGAGGCGCCGGTTGTCCACCCATCTGCGTCACTTGCGCAGCCGGCAAAGCCAGTTCATTTCGCCTTGCACACATTTCCCTCCACCACGCCGCGGGGGCCGGTTAGGGTGACGGACTCGTCCTGGGCGTTGGTGGTGATGGCGGTATTGTGGGTGGCGTGGGCGGGGGTGGCGGCATTTTGGATGAGGATGGCGGTGCCGAGGAATTGGCTGATGCGATTGTGGTGGGCGGCGACGGATTTGGCACCGGAGGTGAAGAGGGCGTGGCGCCAGCGGTTGATTTCGTTTTGGTGAAACTCCACTTCTGAGCCGGCGTGTGCCCACACGGCAAAATTGGGTGGCCCGCCGCGGTGCGGGCCATTGCCTTCAAAACGGTTTTTGCTGATGTGTGCGCTGCCCTGCACGAGCACGCCGGCCACGCCGCCGCCGGTGAAAGTATTGCCGGTGATGACGGCGCTCGAGCCTTTGAGGATGGCGATGAGCGGAGGCATTCCGCCGGCGCGCGTGAGTTGGTTGCCGGCGATATGCGCGCTGGCGCCGTTGCCCACGCCAATGGCCACTTTTGCGTTCTCGAGGCAGCGGTTGCCGAGCACTGTGGCCTCGGCCCGGTGTTGTACGCCGATGCCGGTGGTTTTGTTTTTGCGGCAAAGGTTTCTGGAAATCAACGCGCGCGCCTCGTGCTCGATGCCGATGCCGGCGAGCGTGTTTTCGAAACATTCGTTTTCAATAATCATCGGCTGCGCCTTATCACGTGCGCCGATGCCCGCGAGTTTGTTTTTCCAGCAACGATTGCCGCGCAGGATGGGCCGCGCGCCCTCCTCGGTGCCGATACCGGCCATGTCGTTTTCGTGGCAATCGTTGTCTTCCACCACCGGTTGGGTGTCCGCGCCGGTACGGATGCCGATGCCAGCGCGTCGGTTGTGATGGCAGCGATTGCCGCGGACGACTGGCCGAGAGCCTTCGCTGATGCCAATGCCGGCACGGATGTTGCGGTAGCAACTGTTGTCGATGACAATCGGGCTGGCGTCGTTGTGGCCGATGCCTGCGTAAAAATTCTCGAAGCAAAGGTTGCCTTCGATGCGGGCCGTCGATTTTTTCATCGAGCCAATGCCGCCGCCCATATTGCGGTACGTGATATTGTCGACAATGCGCGGCGACACGCGTCGGTCTTCCGCGCCCGTGATGGCAATGCCGGTGTAGCCAATGTGGTGGATGATATTGTTCGCCACCGTACAATCGTGCCGCGCCGCAATGCCGGGCGTACCCTCCGCTCCAATGTGTTCATGCTTCTGCAGATTGCCCTGCGTGGCGTGATGTTTTTGCCAAAGTGCCTCGTCGTATTTTCCAACACCTGTTACCGTGAAGCCATCGAGTGTCGCCCCCGCAGCCATCGTTACGCCGGGCCCATTGCCGCCGGTGCCATCGATAATCGTCGCCTCCGCCCGCTGGAGCCCGAGTTTTCCCTTCGCGTCATCGCCGGCACTTCGAACGGTGAGACCGGGTTTGAGGCGAATGCGCTCGTTGTATTTGCCGGGGCTGACCAAAATTGAATCGCCCGCCCGGGTCGCGTCGATTGCGGCTTGGATGGTTTTGAAATCCTTCGGCACAAGCAACGCCGCCGCCCATGCGGTAGGATTGAGATGCAGGAGGAAAATGAAAAAAGAGACGGCAAGCGGGTGTATTTTCATAACAGGATGATGGCATTTAGACTTGCTCGTTTACTTGGATGTTCAAAGGATTCGCTCATTCGTGTAATTTGAGTTTTTTTGTTCGGTGGCCTTGCGATATACTCCCTCTATGCGATGGGTTATTGCGTTTATTGTTACAGCTAACTGCGTCCTCGCCGCGCCGCCGCTCGCGCCGCGCAAGGCCAATCATTGGCCGGCGCAGGTGTTTGCGCCGTACGTGGACACGACATTGTGGCCGCCATTCGATTTTGCGGGGGCGTCGAAACAACACGGGATCAAGTTTTACACGCTCGCGTTCGTTGTGGCAAAGGGGCCGAACAATCCTGCGCCGAGCTGGGGCGGGTATCACCTTGTGAGCAAGAGGTGGATGTTGCCGGAGATCAATGCCATCCGCGCAGGAGGCGGCGAGGTGCGGGTGTCCTTCGGCGGCGCGACGGGCACGGGGTTGGCGTCGGCGTGCAAAACGCCCGCGCAACTACAGGCTACTTACCAAGCGGTGATTAATACTTACGGGCTCACGCATATTGATTTTGATGTGGAAGGTCATTGGCTGGCCGAGACGAAATCCATTGAGCGTCGCTCGCGGGCAATAGTCGGTTTGCAAGCGCAAGCGCGTCGCTCTAAGCGCACGCTCAAGGTTTGGTACACGCTTCCCGTGCTGCCCTCCGGGCTCACACGCGAAGGCGCGGGTGTGCTCCGCTCTGCGCTCCGCCATCGCGTGGACATCGCCGGCGTGAACATCATGGCCATGAACTACGGCAAAGCCCAAGCGCCTAAGCCGACGACTCATATGGGCGCGTACACGATCCAAGCGGCCACCAGTTTGCATGCTCAATTAAAAATGCTTCACCGCGAAGCGGGCGTGCAAAAAACCGACGCCCAACTTTGGTTAATGGTCGGGCTCACCCCAATGCTCGGCCACAACGACGTGAAGCCCGAAACATTTACATTGGGAAACGCACGCGAAGTACTCGCCTTTGCGCGTCAGAAAAAAATCGGGCTGATTTCCTGCTGGTCCGCCAACCGCGACCGCCCACTCGCCAAGCCCAGCGCCAACTGGGCCAGCCCGAAGCACACAGGAATTAAGCAAGAGGTGTTTGGGTTTTCAAAAATCTTTCGCGCTTACGGAGAAGAATGACAGAGTCTTCAGTTTCAGCTACAAGCACACGATGCATCGCCACTTAATTTTTCTCATTGCAATGTCTGC
>JAPKEI010000462.1 GCA_028872685.1 Verrucomicrobiota bacterium
ATTTATGGATTTTCCTTGTTACTGGCACTGCATTTGCTACGTCATCACTACTGTGAAACCCTTGTATACTATTATCAAGAGAGCTGTCTTGGCGCTAAGTTGCCTCTGCATTTTCAGCAGTTGCAAATATTTGCCGTTGCACAAACCGGCGGAAGCGCCGCCCGAGCCAACGCCAGATACCCTTTCTGTGCCGCCTGCGCCGGTCGAAACGCCACCCGCCAATGTGACACCGGCAGTCGCAACCACGCCACTGGTGCCCTCAGTGACTGCTAATCTAAAAAACCCAGCTGCCCACGCTGTGACGCCGGGCCAACTCGCTCCCGTGATGCCGCATCGCCCCATTCCCCCCGTGGCACCCACGGTCATGGAAGCACCCTTGAACCCGAGCGCCACCACCGGCGCAGCGCTGCTGGCTGGCAGTGTGGAACGAAGCCAGACCGATTTGCTTTTTTATCAAGTCGGCAATCCTAAGCCCTTCACTGGCAGCACAACTTTGTTGCACGAAAATGGCGCGCGCAAATTTGACGGGGCGTTCAAAGACGGCCGCCGCGAAGGCGAAGGCATGGAATGGTATCTCAACGGCAAGCTGCGCTACGAAGGCATGTTCAAGGGCGATCGCTTATATGAAGGCTTTGCCTTTTGGTATTACGTAGATTCCGGCGCGGTGAAGATGCGGGCCAATTACGTGAAAGGTCAACTCGTGCGCGGACTACACTGGAATCGCAATGGGGATTTGTTCCGCTAGTAAAATTCACGCCTCCCCACCCCCTCAATTACTTTCCCGGTACAACGGGCGGATCTAAGTCCCGATCCTCGCCGCTGAACTGACGATTGCTCGCACCGCCATCGTTCACAAATTTCCCGGATTCATCTGTCACGTAGCCCAGTTCCCTGGGAAACTTAGCCACCACGGCGCCATCCAAAAAGCTCACAATCGCACGACCATTATAGCAGGCATCCACCGCTGTGCGCGGGCTGCCAGCATCGCCGGCACCGATGTCACTGCGGGTCGTCAGGCGAGGAGGGTCAAGCGTCCAGCCGTGGTTACCTAAGCTGCTATATTTTTTGCCGCTATTTTCATATCGCGTACGGTCTTTCTCAGAGAACCCCGCAGCCGTGCCCATGCAGGTCGCGCCGAGTACAGTGCTGGTAAAGTTGACGATGGAAGCGCGGTACACCGGAAAGTTGTGAAACTGTCCGTTACTCTTGCGACCGTTACCAAGGAACTGGTGATTGTAACCAAAGGCATAATTCCGCTCGTCCTTCCACGTGGGCCGTAGCGGGTTTAGGTACACGGGGTTGTCGTAATCCTGCCGGTCGCTGGTCGTGAGCGGATTTTTGAACGCGTGCGCGCCCACGTGCATTCCCATATACGCAACCCACCGCGGGCGATACTTCAGGCCGTTGCCCACCTCGTACCAGTTTTTCGGATTACTCTTCCCGCCCGATTCCTTGGCGAACCGACCCGGCAACATGAGGTCATCATTCTCATCGGCAAACATATGCCAGCCATGCGAAAGATTGCGGAGATTACTGATGCAAATAGCAGCCTTGCCCTTGGTTTTAGCCTTGGCTAACACGGGCAATAGCATCGCGGCGAGAATGCCGATGATGGCAAT
>JAPKEI010000463.1 GCA_028872685.1 Verrucomicrobiota bacterium
CGCTCTGTTCCTCCTCGAACACGTCCACGACATCGGTCGCCGCGATGACGGCGATATTTTTCACCACAAAAAAGACCTGCGACTTGTACAACTCCTCGAGCACCTTGGACAACTCGGCGCTAAACCCGCGAAAGGTCACCTCGTAAGGCATCACCCGCGCACCGGCTACAAGTCCATCCCGCGAACTGCCATCCGCGTTGCTGCCAGTGGCGAATTTCATCACGTCATTGAGCGAAAACTCATTCTCCTGAAGGTACTCCAGCGCATCCTCCATATCCACCCCCATGTCATCCGTTTTGCGCACGACTTTGAGGCGCTTGAGGTTATAAATCTCATGGATATTTGCCTTGAAGAGCGCATCGCAAAGCACTTCAATTTCGGCCAGTTGGAACGACATGAGCTCGCGCTCCAACGGCTTGAACTCATACTTGTTCCATACCTTGGAAAAACTGAAACGGAAATCCTTGCTTTCATCTTCGATCTGAGGAAGCCGAATGCGCTGCGCCTTGCACCGGCTTTGAAGTCCGAAGACGGTACTCTGCATGAAGTCCCGGAACGTGTCGTTGTCCAGTCCGTAGCGGGCCTCGGAGTCATCCTCGCTGACGCCACCGCTGCCCACCATGCCCATGCCAGGCATACCTATCATTCCCATCTGGTTGGACATCGCCTGGCCCGGGGGAGAGTTAAAGCTTGGATCGCCGCCCGCTGCTGGGTCGCCGCCCTGTGCCGGATCAAAGCCGCCGCCGCTGAAATCGTCGCTTATGATGATTGCAATGTCACCCTTCGTGTAGCCGCTGCCGCCGTCGATCACGTCGATTCTTTCCACGTAATAATCCGACGCGTTTTCACCCCCGAGAGAGCGGGTGCTCGCCTCGAGCTTGGCGCCCTTGCCTTTGACGCTCTTGACAAACACGGACGGGGCAGTAGCGGAGTACTTGGTGCCGCGCTGCATCAACGTAACTTTCTTGATGGCCCCGGTCTTTTCGTCCAACTCAAGCCCGTCCGGAATGACGAGCGGCGCGAACTTGGTGCGCACCCGATTCAAGTGGGAAACAAAGTTGGTCTCCGCTTTTTTCACCCGGTCCAGGTTGCCATGGGACTTGTCCGTTGTGATGGAGAGAGAGTTGGTCAGGCCAAGGCTCTCGGGGAGCGAATAGTTTTTCTTTTCGTTGTATTTACTGGTTTGGCTTTCCAGCTTTTGGGAGCTGTCAGCCCGTTTCGTCTCGGTGGCACCGAGTTGGAGCCAGCCGTAGCCCAGCAGGCCGAGTGTCGCCACAACGACGATAATCAGGCCAATGTTCCCCTTGACCGTGTCGGGGTTGATGTTGATTTTGCCAGCCATGGTTTACAGTTCTATGGGATCACGCAGCACTAGGTTCAGGCCGAACATGTAGGTCTTGAGCCGGGGCTTGCCCTCGTCACCCTTGTCGTCCTTGACGTCTGCCAATTCCTGTTGCTCTGATTCCTTCAATTCCCTGCGTTTGGTTTCGTTGTAATCAAACAAAGTAGTTACTTTCCCTAATCGATTAGTTATGCCGCGGTTCTTGAGTTGCTGAAGCAAAATCGTTTCGAGCCGGTTGTTCGCTGTAACGTTCACATCGCGCATATCAAT
>JAPKEI010000464.1 GCA_028872685.1 Verrucomicrobiota bacterium
GGCGTGGCGATCGGGGTGGGCAGTATTTCGGCGGGATTGATTTCGCGCAATGGGATTCAGCCGCGGCTGATTCCGGCGGGCGCGATCGGCTTGGTGGTGGCCAGCCTGTTGCTAGCTTGGGCGCCCTCGAGTTACATGGTGATCCATCGCGCCGACACCGCAATGGGGGAGAAGGGGTTGGACGGATTACCCAATGGAATCACGGTGAGTCATTATTTGGATCGTGCGGAGGATCGGCTTGCGGAGTTGCGGCCGGACTTGAAATTTAAGCGCGAGGGCATTTCGCTGGGCGATCGATTGAAGCGGGTGGAAAACGGTGAAGTGGGGGCGATGGTGATTTCGTCGGCGTACCTTGATACGTTTGATAACAAAAAGAAGGTGGCGCGCAAAATCGATGATCAAAAGAAAACCGTCGGCTACTATGAATTGGAGCGCGATGGCAAGCCCACCGGCCTCGTGGCTACTGCGGTGGAGGCGCGCAAGGCGGATATTTGGCGGGTGGTGGGGTATCTCTTTATCGTGGGCGTGTGCGCTGGTTTGTATGTGATTCCGCTGCAGGCGCTGATCCAAAAACTTTCACCGACCGATTCGCGCGGGCAATATATTGGTGCTTCCAACGCCATCGACGCAGTGTTGGAAATCGTCGGCACGGGGTTGTTTTTCCTGATGCGCCAACTGGGCGTGGGGTCGCAGGAAATTTTCTTCTCCACCGCCGCCATCGCGCTCCTTACCGTGGGGCTGTTCTACTGGCGCATTCGCGCACATATTCACAAGCCGGAGTGGAACTAGGGCTTGGCGGGCGCGGAAAGTTTCATCTCTCGATTTTCCTGCCGGCCAAAGCCTTTAAGAATCAGGCGGTCGGCATACACTTCCATCACACTGTAAGAATTCTTCTCTGTGTCCACCATTCCCTTCAGGCTAAGATAATGAATGCCGTTTTTCTCTCCATAATTACCGGCGTGGTTGTGGCCGTTGAGGTAGGCCGCCACGCAGGGATATTTGGCGAGCAGTTCGGTGATGGCGCTGTGGTTCCAAAGGTTGTGAACATTGGCTGGATGCACGGGGAAATGGCAGAAGAGCATGACACGTTCCTTTGCTTTCGTGGCCGCTTTTAATTTGGATTCGATCCAGACAAGCTGCTTGTCGCCCACGCCGCCGTTCCAGGTGGGGGTGCCGGCCTTGAGGCGGCGGTGGAAGGCGGTGGCCGCTTTGGTGCGCGGATCGTTTTTCGGATAGGCGTAGAGGCTGACATCGTTCCCGTCCAAAACAATGAAACGCCAACCTTTGTGAGCAAAATCGTAGTAGCGGTTTTTCAGACCGAGTTGAGCCGGCACGCTCGCCTTCTTTTCATCCACCACGGAAAAATCATGGTTTCCCAGCACGTGATAATGCGGTGCCTTGAGGCGGTTATAAATGGGCACCACTTTTGCGAAGCTCTCAAAATCACGGTCAATAAAATCGCCAAGGTGCACAACGAAGGCGAGGTTGAGCTTGTTATAATGCGCGACGCATTCAGTGAGTTTTTGGGTCGACTGGCTGTACTTACGCACGGCGCTGGTTTGCTTGCAGTACTGACAGTCGGCTACTGCGCCGAATTGGAATAACGGCTC
>JAPKEI010000465.1 GCA_028872685.1 Verrucomicrobiota bacterium
GGCCGCATTACTTTTCCTACACCGAGCCGAGCCTCGAGATCGACTTCAGCAGCCCCCTCGTCCGCAAGATGGGGAAGGAATGGCTCGAGATCGCCGGCTGCGGCATGGTACACCCGACGGTGTTTGAGAACGTCGGGTACGACCCTGAAGAATGGAGCGGCTGGGCTTTCGGCTTCGGCATCGAGCGCATCGCTATGATCCGCTACGGCATCAGCGACATTCGCCTGTTCTACGAAAACGACCTCCGCTTCCTCAACCGGTTTTAGCCCTTGACCAAGCGGGGAGGGTGCCCTCGGTTTGAAAAAACCCTCACCGAAGGAGGGTGGATTGGGAGGGAATCATCGCGGATACGAGTTTTGTTGAAGTGCCGCGCCAACGCAACAACCGGAGCCAAAGTGCACGACCCGCAGGTTTCCAAAGAACTGATGGATGAAAATAATGAAGCTGTTTTGGCCGAAGGCAACGGATAACAAAACCGGCCCAACGCAGACCACACTAACCTCATCCGTCGAAAGACCCTTGAATGCTCTTTTTGAAGAACAAATCAGAGAATATTCTGGGAATGAGGCCTGTGGCTGCACCCCCTCAGTCAAGGGCAAAAAAAGAAACGAATCTCGGCTTCACCCCATGATGAGGCACGGGAGCCTCTGGCCAAGCGAGGGGGAGCGATGTTGTAAATTTTTCATAAGCGCACGAATGCGCTTGATTGGTGTTTGGCAATTGTTACTTTTTCGCAGCCGCGAGCAGGGCTAATCTTTAGCGACAACCGAAAACCAGACCACACCGAAACCTGAAGTGAAAATATTTGCCGGCAGTTCCAACCTACCGCTTGCCGATTCCATCTGCAGCAACATTGGCATCGACCAGGGAAAACTCACCATCACCGCCTTCCCCGACGGCGAGACTTTCGCCAAGATCGAGGAGAACGTCCGCGGTGAGGATGTGTACGTCGTCCAGGCGACCTGCCCGCCGACAAACCATCATTTGATGGAGTTGTTCCTCATAATGGATGCACTCAAACGGGCCAGCGCTGACCGCATCACAGCGGTGCTGCCGTATTACGGCTATGCCCGGCAGGATCGGAAGGATCAGCCGCGAGTCCCGATCTCGGCCAAACTCGTGGCCAATCTGCTGGTGGCCGCCGGGGCCAACCGGATTTTGACGATGGATCTGCACGCACAGCAAATTCAGGGCTTTTTCGACATTCCGGTGGATCATTTGTACGCCTCGCCAGTGATATTCGCCTATCTCAAGTACGCCAAGCGGGACGATCAAGTTGTTGTCAGCCCGGATGTGGGTGGCCTGAAAATGGCTCACGCCTATTCGGAAATGCTCGGAGCCGATTTGGCGATCGTCGCCAAACGCCGCACGAGCGCCACCGATACAGAGTCCGTGGGCATAATTGGCGAAATTGAAGGTAAAAATGCGCTTTTGGTTGATGATCTCACCGAAACCGCCGGTACGCTAGTCAACGCTGCGGCCATTCTCAAGGAACGCGGAGCGCTGAGTGTCCGAGCCTGTGTATCGCACACAATTCTTAATGATTTGGGTATTGACCGCCTGAAAAACTCTTGTATTGACGAATTGATAACGACTGATACAGTCC